>VGQC01000016.1 GCA_016882385.1 Cyanobacteria bacterium M_DeepCast_100m_m1_067
TTGTTGCGCCGCTATCTGCAGTTGCGGATCAAGGCCTTTGGGCTGGTGTCGTTGTTTGCCCTGCTGATCGTTGTGGATCAAGCATTCACCACGATGCGATTGCTGGGCTCCTCCGGACTGCGCGACGTGCTCCTGGCCATTGTGCCCTGGGCTCGCGGCATCCAGCAGCCCGTGTCCTGGGGGGTGGATTTGATCATTTCACTTGGCCTTGGCGTTGCGGCCTCGCTGCTGCTGCTTTGGGTGTTGCCATCGCGTCGGATTCCTTGGCAACCGCTGCTTCCCGGCGCTGCGCTGATCGGGGTTTCGCTCACGTTTCTGAATCTGGTGCTGGGCCGTGTCTTGGTCACCCTGGGTGTCCGGTTTCAGGCCTATGGATTGGTTGGCGGCGTGTTGGTGCTGAGTCTCTGGGTCTGGTTGGTGGGCGTGATCCTCTACTACGGCCAGTGTCTCTGCGTCGTTCTCGATCGACCTGGCCGCGCCAGGATGGGCTTCTCCTGACGGCCTGGGCCAGCGGCGATGCAGCGCTCGAACACCTGGATCTGGTTGTTGTTGGCTGCCCTGCTGTTGTTGGCGCCTGGGCCGCTGGGGCGTGTTGTGCTCGATCTTGTGGGCGGCATCACCCTTGTCTTGCTGTTGTTGCCGCTGGTGCTAGGCGCTGCAGGGTTCGTGGCTTGGCAGGTGATCCAGAGGCGCCTGCGCACCTGCTCGGCCTGCGGGTTCACGAGCATGGCCACCGACAGTTGCCCTGCCTGTGGCACCCCCTTCGGCGATGGCATCGATGCCGCATCACCCGTTGACCAACTGGATGTCAGCAACGTCACCATCGATGTGGAGGTGGTGGAGGACCCCTGAGCACAGCTGCTGCTCAACTGCGGGCCAGTTCCTCAAGCCGGCGTTCCCTGAGATAAAGAAACAACGGCGCGCCAAAGGCAAAAGCCAGGGTCACGCAGCTCAGCAGCACCCAGGTCAGACCGCGCATCTGCAGGCGCCGGCTCTCCTGCACCATCCAGATCACCACGGCCGTCGCCCCGATCGCCAGATCGCGCGACAGCGAACTCGCCGCTGGGTTGGCATTGGCCAGTTGCACGAACAGCCCCAGGTCAAAGCTGCCGCCGTAGTCACGAATGAAGGCAAGGTTGGCCAGCCACGGCAAGATCGCCCCAGCGACCGCCAGGGCCAGATAGATCCATTTCAAGCCTCGGTTGCCGGTTCCAGCTGGGCCGGTTCCAGCGGGGATGGCGTTATCGGGCGTGGCGTCAGCGCTTGCGTGTTCGGTTGAAAGGTCCATCACGGTTCTTTATTGGGGGGGTGAGCTCTTAGGGGGATTGAGGCATCGGTCCAGCAGCTTCGTTGCTGTCATCCCACAGCAACAATTCCTGCTCCACGCCCGCGAGCACCGCTTCACAGCGTTCGATGTAAGCCCGGGCGCGCCGATAGAGGCCGGTCATCTCTTCCACATCGAGGTCGTTGGCCTGAAGAGCAGCCAGGGTGAGTTGCAATGCGGTTTGTGCTTCGTTGTAGGTGAGATCGGCGGCGGCTGTGGCGGCTGCATCTGGAGCTCCACTCGTGTCGCGCCCTGCGAGGGCGCCGGATGCCTGTTTGGGTTTCGCCTTGGGCATGGTTCAACGTGATGGGTTGGGCTGGGCCTTGGCCTGAATGTCGCGCACCACGGCATCGGCGCGGCCATCCCGAAGCTGCACAACCACGGGGCTTCCCACCTGCAGCTGCTCGATCGACCGCACCAGGCTGCCGTCGGGGCTACGGAGCAGGCTGAAGCCGCGGGCTAGTTGGTGCTCGGGTGAGAGTGCCTGCAACAGCTGCTGCGCCTGCAAAAGGTGCTGGCGCCTCGATGCCAGCAGCCCGCGGGGGTGAAGACCCAGCAGGCGCTCGCGTTCCCGCCCGAGGCGTTGCCCCTCGGCCTGAAGCCGCCACTGCACCAGCTGACGCAGATGGCGCGCCTGCTGCCGCAATCCCTGGAGCGTGGCGTGGCGATCGGGCAGCAGGGCGACCAGCGCGGCGGTGGGGGTGGCGGCCCGCAGATCAGCCACGAGGTCGGCGATGGTGGTGTCATCTTCGTGGCCAATGCCGCTCACCACGGGCACCGGGCAGGCGGCCAGGCAGCGGGCGACCTCTTCGTTGTCGAACACCGCCAGATCTTCGCGGCTGCCGCCACCGCGGCCGATCACCACCGCCTCGACCCCCAGGGTCTCAGCCTGGCGCCCCAGCTGCTGCAGAACACGGCAGATCTCGGCTTGAACCGGGCCCTGCACGGGAATCGGCACCACGAGCAGCCCGGTGGCGGGCCAGCGCTCCCGCGCGGTGCGCAGCATGTCGGCAAGGGCCGAGCTCGGTTGGCTGGTGAGTAAGGCAATGCGGCGCGGGAAGGGGGGCAGGGGCCTTTTGCGGGCCGGATCCAGCAGGCCTTCGGCCGTCAGCCGTTCGCGCACCTGCTCAAACTGGCGCAGCACGCTGCTGAGGCTGGGCCGGATGTCGAGGGCCTGGACGCACAGGCTGGCCCGGCTGCTCCAGAAGTTGAGCTTGCCCACCACCACGACGCCGTCGCCGTCTTCGGGAACAAAGCTGAGCTTGCCCAGTTGGGAGGCCCAGACCACCGCGGAGATCGAGGCCTGGTCGTCGACCAGCGTCATCCACAGATGGCCCTTCTTGATCTGGGGGCGGCTCACGGTGGCATCCAGCAGGAAGCGGGGCGCAAAGCCGCGCTCCAGCAGGCTGGCCACGGCCCCATTCAGCTCTGCCACGCTGTAGCGCGGGATGGCGGCACTCGCCCCTGTGCTCGTCATTGCTGCAGCTGGCGGTAGCAGCTCCACCAGTAGAGGCTCACCAATCCGGCGATCAGGGCCACCGCCTGGCCGATGGGATGGTCGATCCGGATCAGCCCCGCCCCACAGATCACCAGGGCGCTGCTCAGCAGCCGCGAGCCATCACGGCGGTTGTTGACGTAGAAACGGGCCAAGGTGGCAGCGCCGGAAGGGATCAGTTTGGACCAGCCACCCTGGATTCCGGCTTGACAGCTCTGGGTGCCTCCCTTAGGCAGGAGCAGTCAGCGGTTTCCCTCATCACCTCCCTGCGCCCATCCACCGGCCCGTCCCTGCGCCAGCGCCTGCAGGCCCAGCTGTCGGCCCCCTTGCCGGAGCAGCCCGAGCTGGTGCTCGTCACCGACCTGGATGGCACCCTGCTGGGCGGATCGCTGGCGGAGCGCCGCCGCTTCTACGCCTGGCTGGCGCAGCAGCGTGCCCGGGTGCTGCACGTGTTCTGCACGGGCCGCGACCTGGGCTCCGTAGCTCGGTTGCTGGTGGAGGATGAGTACGTGGGCCTACGGGCCCCGCACCTGGTGATCGGCGACGTGGGCTGCACGGTGGCCTGCGGAGCGAGCCTGGAGCCACTGCCCCTGGCGGTGGCTCCGATCGAGGCCCGTTGGCAGGGCAAGTCCGACCGTGTGCTGGCGGTGATGGCTGGGGCTGCGGGGATCTCCGCCCAGCCGATCAGCAGCCAGCGGCGACTCGCCTACTACTACGACCCGGAATCCTTCGACCACGGCCTGATCGCGGAGCTGGAGGCCCACGGTGTCGATTGCCTGCTCTCCGACAACCGCTACCTCGATGTGCTCCCCGCTGGAGTCAACAAGGGCAGCACGTTGCAGGCCCTGGTGCACGCCCTGGAGATTGATCCAGCCCTGGTGGTCACCGCGGGCGACACCCTCAACGACCTGGCCATGTTTGAAACGGGCCTGGCCGGGGTGATGGTGGGCAATGCCGAGCCAGCGTTGCGGGCGGAGGCCCACCGTTTGCGGCGCACTTACGTGGCCCGCTCCCCGGGGTGTGAGGGAATTTGCGAAGGCCTGCACCACTTTGGATTTGGCCATTTGCTGCCCCAGCGCTAACGGTTGCGGTCCTGCAGGCGTGCCTTGGTGAGCGCGGTGGCCTGGGCCTGGCGTGGATCCTCCGGCCAGGGGTGCTTGGGGTAGCGCCCCCGCAGCTCCTTGCGCACCTCCGGATAGCCGTGCTGCCAGAAGTGGGCGAGGTCTTGGGTGATGGCCGCCGGCCGGCCCGCTGGGGTGAGCAGGTGCACCGTCACCGGCAGGCGGCCCTCCAGCACCGTGGGGTTGGCGGCGGCGCCGAACAGTTCCTGGAGTTTCACGGCCAGCACCGGCTGGCCGCTGCTGTAGTCGAGGGTGACCGCGCGGCCGGAGGGCACCGGCAGAGCGGGCGGTAGCAGCCGCTCCAGCTCAGGACGCAGGCTCCAGGGGCAGTCGCCCCAGAGGGCTTCCGCCAGGGGCAGGCCCTGAAGCTCGTCGCGGCTGCGCAGCCCCAGCAGATGGGGGGCCAGCCAGTGCTCCAGGTCGTCCAGCAGCCGGGGCAGGCTGCGGTCGGGCCAGGGATCGCCCAGCTGCTGGTGGGCCAGGGTCAGGCGCTGCTGCAATTGGCGGCTGTTGCGATCCCACGGCAGCACCTCCAATCCCAGCTGCCGCAGCCCGTCGAGCAGGGCGCTGCGGATGCGCTCGGGTTCGGCCTCGGCCCAGGGGCGGCGCTCCAGCACCAGGGCTCCGAGGCGCAGGCTGCGTTCGCAGCGCACCCGCTGGCTCTCCCCATCCCAGCGAGCCTCCAGCACTGTGCGCCCCTGGCCGCCAGGCTGCTCGGCCAGCGCCCGCAGCTGCTCGGAATCGAGGGGCACGGCCAGTTGGATGCGTGCATCCTGGCCCTGGCCATCCAGCTGGGCGATCGCCAATGCGGCGCAGGCCACGAGGGGGTCGTCCGGGTGAAGCATGGCGCCACGGCCGCCGCTCAGGAGAAACCGGCCTGCTTGCCCGGGGCGGGCCAGGGCCAGCCGTTCGGGAAAGGCCGCGGCCACCAGGTCGGCCACTGTGTTTGCGGTGGATGGGGTTGCGTTGGACGTGGTGCGGGCGGCGGCGGTCTGGGGTGGAAGCGTCTGCGGGGAGGGCAGCTGCCGCACCTGGCGGCGCAGCTGGGCCTGCAGCTGGCGCAGGCGTCGCCGTGGCCCATCGGTGGCACCGGCCTGTCCCAGCCAGTCGAGACGGCGCAGCAGATCACTGCCGGCCTCTTGGCGCGTCAGGGGATCGCGCTCGCTCAGCAGCACCGCCAGGGCGCAGGCCAGATCGAGTTGCCCGAGGGATGCGCCCAGCAGCAGCAGCTGGGCCAGGCGCGGGTGCAATCCCAGCTGGGCCAGCCGCTGACCATGGACGTTCAGTCGTCCTTGGGGGTCGAGGGCGCCGAGCTGCTCCAGGCGTTGGCGGGCCTCCTGCAGGGGGGGCGGTGCGGGCGGGTCGAGCCAGGCCAGGTCTGCCCCCAGGGGATCGCCCCATTGAGCCAGTTGCAGAGCCAGGGGCAGGGGATCCACCTCCAGCAACTCCGGCGGGTCGTAGGCGGGCCGCCGTTGCTGTTCGGCGGGCGACCACAGGCGCAGGCAGCGGCCTGGGCCCAGGCGCCCGGCCCGGCCGGCCCGTTGCTCGGCGCTGGCCTGGCTGGCGGGCACGGTCACCAATCCGTCGAGGCCGCTGCCGGGATCGAAGCGGGTGCGGCGACTCAGGCCGCTGTCGAGCACCAGGGTGACGCCCGCGAGGGTGAGGGAGCTCTCGGCAATGGAGGTCGCCAGCACCACCTTGCCGGCCGGATGGCGGGCCGGCCCGATCGCGCGGCTCTGGGCGGCCAGGGGCAGGTTGCCGTGCAGAGGAACGCAGTCGATCTCCTCACCCCAGGCGGTGGAGCCGATCGCCCGGCTGCAGGCTTCGATCTCGCGTAGCCCTGGCAGGAACACCAGCACCGTTTCGCCATTGCCCCGCTGGTCGAGCCAGTGCTGCTCCAGCCCCCGCACCACCTGCTGCTCCAGCCGCTCGCCTTGTCGCGGAGGCTGGTGGCTGATCGCAACCGGATGACAGCGTCCCTCGCTGCTGAGCACGGTGGCCTCCGGCAGTTGCGCGGCCAGGGGGGCGAGGTTGAGGGTGGCCGACATCACCACCAGCCGCAGATCCGGCCGCAGCAGCTCCCTCACCTGGCGCACCAGGGCCAGGGCCAGGTCGGTGTCGGCGCCGCGCTCGTGGAACTCGTCGAAGATCAGGCAGTCCACCCCCTCGAGGGTGGGTTCGCGTTGCAGGCGGCGCAGGAACAGGCCGTCGGTGAGCACCTCCAGGCGGGTGGCCGCCGACGTGCGGGATTCCAGCCGCACGCTGTAGCCCACCCGTTCCCCCACCGCTTCGCCCAGTTCGGCCGCCAGCCGCTCGGCCGCTGCCTTGGCGGCGAGGCGGCGGGGCTCCAGCATCCAGATCCGTGAAAGCGCGGGGGCACCCGCGGAGGACGCTGCGCTCAGCCCTGCTAACAGGGCCAGCGGCACCCGGGTGGTTTTGCCGGCGCCCGGCGGGGCCTGGAGCAGCACTGTTGCCCCCGGGGAGCAGGCTTGCAGCAGGGGCGCCAGCAGGCCATCGATGGGCAGGGGCGCTGGCGTGGCGGCCTCAGCGCACGTGGCGAACGCCATCAACCGGGTGGTAGGCCTCGCCGGTGAGCTCCTCGTACACAATCGCCGGCAGACCGGTCTCAAACATGGTCTGCAGGGCTTCTTTGAGGTAGGGGTTCCAGCCGCCGGTACTCACCTTGCCGTGGCGCACGGTCCAGTCCCAGGTGCCCTGCAGGTCGCGGGGGATGCGGCCTTCGCGGTCGCGCCGCGCCATGAGGTCCTGGGATTCCACCAGGCCCACCAGGATCGGATCTTTGCCGTAGGCAGGGGTAATGCTCAGCTCGAGCCGGATCGGATCCTCCTTGATCAGCTTGAGGCGAAAACGCGGCGGCAGCTTGAGATTGCGCAGCACTGCAGCCACGATTCGGGTCCGTTGATCCACCGTCTGTCTCCGCTGAAAAGCACGTGCTCAACGGTGAGCCTATTCAGCTGGGGTCACCGGGGTAAGCCGGCTGTTCGTTGTCGCCACTGAAGCGCACAGTGAGCAGGTCTTCCTGGGTGAGCTGGCCGTCGGCATCCAGCAGTTCAGGGTGGATGGTGAGCCTCCCGGTGCGGTCGTTGCCGGACAGGGATGACTGGGCTGCGTCGCTGGCGCTTGCCGTTGTGGTGATGCTGCTGCCGGCCGCATCGCGATCACCGGGGCGCGGCACGGCCCGAAAGCCCTGGCCCATCACCTTGAACGCCTGCCAGAGCAGGACCAGGAAACAGGCGCCGTACAGAAGCGGAAAGAGCTGGGAGATCAAGGCGTTCATGGCCGGGGGGGTGGCCGCAGATCAGGGGAGTCGTGTCGCGTCCCCATCATTGCCTGATCTGTGCTGCTGGTGTTGGCCAACATCCAGGCCCACAGGGAGGTGCAGGCGGCGCCAAAGGCCAGGAATGCAAGCAGGAGCCGCCCCGTGTCCATGGATTGATGGAATTATTTACCAACTGTAGGGGTTTTGGCGTGTCTGGTGGGGGATCACCCTCTGGCGGGTTGGGCGGATCTGCTTAGGGTTTCGCCAGTTCTCAAGCAGTGGTGATGGCTGGTTTGCGCACCTGGCCTTGGCTGTGTTCCGGGCTGATGGCCGCTGGGCTGCTGGTGTCGGCGGGAGAAGGGGGTGGAGTTGGATCCGGTCTGGGGGGCGGTGCCGCCCGGGCCCAGGGGGTTGTCGCGCCGAGCCTGGCCCGTCAGTCGTTTGTGGCGGCGGCCGTGCGCCGGGCGGGGCCAGCCGTGGTCACCATCGACACCGAACGCACCGTGGTGGTGCCCGGGGCCGGTGGCGGGTTGCCGCGGGGCCTGCTCAACGACCCCCTGTTCCGCCAGTTCTTCGGCATGCCCCAGCTGCAGCAGCCTTCGCAACGCACCGAGCGCGGCACCGGCAGCGGCTTCATCTACCAGGCTGATGGGCTGCTGCTCACCAATGCCCATGTGGTGGAGAAGACCGACCGGGTGACCGTGGGGATGCAGGACGGCCGCCGCGTGCAGGGCACGGTGGTGGGATTGGATCGCCTCACCGACTTGGCGGTGGTCAAGCTGGCCGGTGGCGGCCCCTGGCCGGTGGCACCCCTGGGGAATTCCGACACGCTGCAGGTGGGCGAGTGGGCCATTGCCGTGGGCAATCCCTTCGGGCTCGACAACACCGTGACGATGGGGATCATCAGCAACCTCAACCGCAACGCCAGCAAGCTCGGCATCACCGACAAGCGGCTGGACCTGATTCAGACGGATGCGGCCATCAACCCTGGCAATTCGGGCGGCCCCTTGCTCAATGCCGACGGCGAGGTGATTGGCATCAACACCCTGGTGCGCACCGGTCCCGGGGCTGGGTTGGGGTTTGCGATCCCCATCAACAGGGCCAGGGAGATTGCCCGTCAGCTGGTGGCCACCGGTCGGGCCAGCCATCCAGTGATCGGTGTGGGCCTCGACGCGGTTAAGCCCGGCGATGGCACGGGCCTGAGCCAGGGGGTGCGGGTGATGTCCGTGCAGTCGGGTAGCCCGGCGGCCCGGGCTGGCCTCCAGCAGGGCGATGTGATCGTGGCGGTGGGCGGTCAAGCCATAGCCAACCCGCCCCAGTTGGTGGCAGCGGTGGAGCGGGCTGGGGTCGGGGGCAGCTTGCCGCTGAGCGTGAACCGGGCCGGAAGGGTGCTTCAGATCACGGTGGTGCCGGCCCAGTTGGGTGTCACGCCCTAGGCCTCTTGCCCCCACTGGGGCGCGAGGCTTGGGGCGATCTTGGGTGGTGCGCCGAGCTGTTGGCGCATGACCCACTGGGTGGCGGCCTTTTGGCTGTGCCAGGCCTGCAGGAGCTGTTTGGCGATGCCCTGCAGGGTTTGGGGATCGGCGGTGGCCTCGATGGCCCTGTTCATCCGCTCCAGCTCAAATTGCTGGCCGAGGCTGAGGGCGAGTGGTTCGGACATGGCACGCACCGCTGAGAGCTGTTGAATGCTCCAACGCTACAAAGTGTTTCAGTTGCGGGCGTAGCGGTTGCAACAGGGCGCCGCGTCTGTGCGCATTTCCTGTTGTGCGTTTGGGTGCTCCGCGGAGTTCAGGGCTGCTCGCGCAGCTGTTCCACGCAGCGGGTCACGCAGGCGCCGTCGTCCAGGGAGCAGGTGGTGATGCACTCGAAGTACACCTCCAACGCATCGCCGGCGTTGTGGGCCTCGCTGTGGGAGGTCATCCCGGCGTGTTCCATGCCGAACCCGCCACCGCCCAGGGGGGCACCGCTCAGGTTTTCGGTTCCCATGTGTCCCATTCCCATGATCTCCACCAGCAGCAACGTCTTGTCAGCCTATGCACACCAAACCAGGGGCACCACTGAAATGAGTCTTCCTGCCTAACGGACCGTGAAGTTGTGTGTTGCCCGGGTGCTTTGCGCCGGCGGCGGCTGGCTTCAGCCCGCTTTGGCCTGAAGTTTGCGGGAAGCCTGCTTGGCTTTGTTGGCGGCCTGTTTGGCTGCCTTGCGTTGGGCTTCGGCCTCCTGGCGTGCCAGTTCGGCCTCCTCCTCTTTCTTGACCAGGTAGTAGGCGTAGTCGCCCCGGTAGAGCACCAGCTGGCCATCGCGGATTTCCACGATCCGATTGGCCACCCGGGAGATGAAGTAGCGGTCGTGGCTCACCAGCAAGGCGGCGCCCTCGTAGTCGATCAGGGCGTCCTCCAGCATCTGCTTGGCGGGAATGTCGAGGTGGTTGGTGGGTTCGTCCAGCACCAGCAGGTTGCAGGGGGAGAGCAGCATCAGGGCCAGGGCCAATCTGGCTTTCTCGCCGCCGGAGAGCTTCCCAGCCTCCTTGAACACGCTCTCGTTGGAAAAGCAGAAGTTGCCCAGCAGGGAGCGCACCTGGGTCTGGGTCCAGTCGGGCACCACCTCGAAGATCGTGTCGATCACGGTTTTGGACAGGTCGAGGGCCTCGGCCTGGTTCTGCTCGAAGTAGCCCGCCACCACGTTGTGCTCCCCCAGCCGAGCGGCGCCGTCTTCAGGTTGCTCAGTGCCCATGATCAGCCGCAGCAGGGTGGATTTGCCGGCCCCATTGGGCCCAACAAAGGCAATGCGGTCTCCCCGCTCCACCTCCAGCTCCGCCCCCAGAAACAGGATCTGGTCGCCGTAGCTGTGGGTGAGGTTCTGGATCTCTGCCACCAGCCGCCCTGAGCGGGGGGCTTCAGGGAAGCGGAAGCGTGGACCGCCGACACTCTCAATCGGCGCCTCCACGCGCTCAACCTTCTCCAGCAGCTTCTCGCGGCTCTTGGCCTGGGTGGAGCGGGTGGCGCTGGCCCTGAAGCGATCGATGTAGGCCTGCTGGGCACTCAGTTCCTTCTGCTGCCGTTCGAAGGCGGCCTGGGTGGCCTCGCGCTCCAAGGCTTTCTGCTCGAGGTGCTGGCTGTAGTTGCCGAGGTAGGTGCGCGACACCCCCCGCTCCGTTTCCACGATCTGGTTGCAGACCCGATCCAGAAAGGTGCGGTCGTGGCTGATGACCACCAGAGCTGCAGTCTGCTCAACCAGGTAGCCCTCCAGCCACTGAATCGTTTCCACATCCAGGTGGTTGGTGGGCTCGTCGAGCAGCAGCAGATCCGGCTCCTGCAGCAGGATCTTGCCCAGCGCTATGCGCATCTGCCAACCGCCGGAGTAATCGCCCACCAGCTGCTCGGCGCCCTCGGGCGTGAAGCCGATCGTGGGGAGGAGCTTGTCGATGCGGGCATCGAGCTCGTAGCCGTGCAGCGCTTCGAAGCGGCTGTGCAGCTGGCCGAGCTCGTGGATCAGCGCATCGAGATGGTCGGGATCGCTGGCCGCCTGCTCGCTGGCCATGGCGTGCTCCACGGCGTGCTGGCGCATCAGCACCTCAGCCGCTTCGCCGAAGGCTTGGAACAGTTCCTCCCGCACCGTGCGGGCCAGATCCACGTCGAATTCCTGCTGCAGGTAGGCAATGCGGGGTTCGCCCTGCTTCACCACCGCGCCGCTGCTGGGCTCTTCCAGGCCAGCGATGATCTTCATCTGGGTCGATTTGCCGGCCCCGTTGACGCCCACCAGGCCGATGCGATCGCCGGCCTTCACTTCCCAGGTGACGTCCCGCAGCACCTCACCGGTGGGATAGATCTTGCCGATGCGTTCGAGGCGGAGCACGGAGTCTGGGAAAGGGGAGGGGCGGGCAACCGGGCCAGCTGCTCCAAACCATCATCCCTGGTGGCCGATCTGGAGAGGGCGGGCCCTGGGCTGCCTGGTGCAGACTCCAATCAGAGAGCCCCTGTGCCAGCGATGATCAAGCGCTTAGAGCAGGTGGCGGCCCTGGTGGTCGCAGCTGGCCTGGCCATCGTCAGTTACTGGCTGTTCTTCAGTTGGGCCGGTGGCGACCGGGATCGGCGTCCCGACCGGGGCCGGAGCTCAGAGCCCGCCCCGGGCCTTCACCAGCCACTGCTTGCTGTCGCTGTCATCGAGGCTGGCGACGTAACGGCGCACCTCCTCAGCGGTGACGGGCAGGTTGAAGGTCGCTCCCAGGTCCACAATCCGGCCCACAGCGCCGTTGGGATCCTGCAGGGCCTGCCGGAACAGGGCCTGGGTTAGCTCCTGGTCTGCGCTGATCCGGCCGTAGAGCTCGGCGGCATTGCCTGCATTCACGTTGCTGGCGTTGAAGTTGCTGGCAGTCATGGCAGACAGCTTGATGGGCTGAGGTTAGTGGCTCTCAGCCAATGGCACACAGCGCGATTGCGGCTTGGGCAGGTGCCATCAAGCCGCGCGACGGCCGTCGCCGCTTTCCGGTGTGCCGCAGGCGGAGGCGTCTTCCATGCTGCGGGCATCGAGGCAGAGCACTTTGCGCAGCTCGGCGTAGTTGGCGGCGAGTGCCTGGCGACCCTCCTGCTCGGCGCCGTATTCAGCCCGTTGCAGCACGTGATGCAGGTGGGTGAGCAGGTAAGTGCTGATTACGGCCGAGACCAAGACGTCGCTGCGCTCGGCGGTACGGCGTTTGCGGCTGTTGGTGGTGGCTCCAGCAGAGCGGGTTGTGGAGGAACGGGGCACGGGGTGCACCTCCGAGGGGATGAGTGCCATCAGCATAGTCTTGGATACTACCCTTGCCTACCTCTGTACACTCGTGGGTAGCCAGCGGGCTCTGGCTTTCGATCCTTTCGCTTTCTCTCCTCATCCACGCGTGGCGACTCGGCAGACCTCTTCCAGTGGCAAGGCCAAATCGCCGCGCATTCAGGTGGTGTTGCCGGAAGACCTGTGTCAGCGCCTCGCTGAGCTGGCAGAGCTCGAATCCCGCACGGTGAGCAACATGGCCAAGGTGCTGATTCAGCAGGGGGTCGAGCGGCTGGAGCAGGCCCAGGTCCTGCCCGACCCCCGCACCCAGGCTGACCTGCAGGCGGCCCTGTTCCGCCAGGGGCTGGAAGCCCGTCAGGGTCAGGCCCCCCAGCGCCTGCGGGGTGCTCCGCGGCGGGTTCGCCTGCACCGTCCTGGTTGAACACCGGGTTTGACCTCCGGGTTGAACCTCCGGGCTGAACGAGAAGCGTGCGCTCAGGCCTGGGGCCGGGCGCAGACCCCGAGCACCGCGGCCCGGCTGGCTCCGGTGACCGACGGCAGACTGCCCCGGTGGCCCCGGGCGTGCCACCAGGCGAGCAGGGCGAAGGCCAGGGCTTCGCGTTCGGCTTCACCGATGCCCAGCTCCTGCAGGGGGCGCACGATCAGGCCGCGGCAGCGCTGCCGCAGTTGCTCCATCAGGAAGCCATTGCGGCAGCCCCCGCCGGCCACCAGCAGTTCGATCGGTTGCGGGCCATGGCCCAGCTCCTGGCTGACGACCGCGGCGCTGAAGCCGGTCAGGGTGGCCAGGGCATCGTCTGGGGTTCGGTCCCCGAGCTCGCTGAGGCGCCGTTCCAGGTCGGCTTGGCCGAACAGCTCGCGGCCGGTGGACTTCGGCGGCGGCGTTTGGAAGTAGGGCTCGCCCAGCCAGCGCTGGATCAGGCTTTCATCGATCCGGCCGCGGCGGGCCCAGGCCCCATCGGCGTCGTAGCTCAGCCGGCCACTGCTGAACTGGCGGCTGGCCAGATCCAGCAAGGTGTTGGCCGGGCCACAGTCCCAGCCGCGCACCGGCAGGTGGCGCTGGGGGCCGCTGGCTGGCGGGATCAACGTGAGGTTGGCGATGCCCCCCAGATTCAGCACGGCCCGCCAGCCCCCGCTGCGGCCCAGCAGGGCCTGGTCGGCGGGGGGCACCAGTGGCGCTCCCTGGCCGTCGAGGGCCAGGTCGGCACTGCGGAAATCGAACACCACCGGTCGGCCCAGCAGCTCGGCCAGCAGCGGCCCCTGCAGCAGTTGCCAGCTGGCCCCCCGGCGGCCGGCCTGGGGTGGCCGATGCCAGAGGGTCTGGCCGTGGCACCCCACCCATTCGGCCCTGCCGGTTGGGTCACAGGCTCGGGCCGCCAGCGCTTGCTGTTCGGTGACGGCTTCCGCCAACTCCAGCAACTCCGCCGTGCTGCACGGTTGCCCCTGGCTGATGCCGATCAGCTGGTGTTGCAGCTCGGCGGGGTAGGGGCTGAAGTGATGGGCGTCCAGGTGCCAACGCGGGTGTTGGGGTGGGCCGGCAAAGCTGGCCAGCACGGCATCCACGCCATCGGCGCTGGTGCCGCTCATCAACCCCAACACCCGCATCAAGCCCGACTCACTTGTTGGGCTGAGGCGTCATGCGCAGGTAGGGCTTCACTTCGGTGACGCCTTTGGGGAACTTGCTGCGGGCCTCGTCGGTGGGGATGGAGGGCACCACGACGCAGTCGTCGCCGTCTTTCCAGTTCACCGGGGTGGCCACGGAGTGGTTGTCGGTGAGCTGTAGAGAATCGATCACCCGCAGGATTTCATTGAAGTTGCGGCCGGTGCTGGCGGGATAGGTGATCTGCAGGCGCAGCTTCTTGTTGGGGTCGATGATGAACACCGAGCGCACCGTCAGGTTGTTGAGCGCGTTGGGGTGGATCATCCCGTAGAGATCGCTCACCTTCTTGTCGGCGTCCGCCAGGATCGGATAGTCGACGGAGGTGTTCTGGGTCTCGTTGATGTCGCAGATCCAGCCGTTGTGGCTCTCGGCGGAATCCACGCTCAGGGCGATGGTTTTGACGTTGCGCTTCTGCCACTCGGGGCGTAGCCGTGACACTTCGCCCAGTTCAGTCGTGCAGACCGGGGTGTAGTCGGCGGGGTGGGAGAACAGCACCACCCAGCTGTCGCCAGCGAAGTCGTACAGGTTGATCGGACCCAGCTGGGAATCCTGGGTGAAATCGGGAACGGTGTCGCCGAGTTGAAGGGCCATGGCGGCTGCAGGGCAAGGTGCAACGAAGTTCTGATCGTGCCACAACTCAGCGCTCGGATGTGGTGTTCGTGCTCCCGCCGCCATCGACGGGCCAGCTGCGTAGCTCCTGGCGCAGGTGCTGCAGTCCGAGGCCGGCGGTGGCCGAAACGAACAGGGCTGTCGGCTCCAGGGCCCGGGCCCGCTCCATTTCTCCGGCGGCACAGCGGTCGATCTGGTTGGCAATCAGGCGCCGTGGAGCCACTGCCCCGAGCGAGTCGAGGATGCCATTCACCGTGCGCCACTGCTCCGGCCAGGCCGGATCGGACAGGTCGACCACGATCAGTAGAGCATCGGCCTCCAGGGTTTCCTCCAGGGTGGAGCGGAAGGCCTCCAGCAGGGGTGGCGGCAGATCGCGAATGAAGCCCACGGTGTCGGTGACCAGCACCGGTTCCGGCAATTCGATCCGGCGGGTGGTGGGGTCCAGGGTGGCGAACAGCTTGTTCTCCGCCAGCACCGCCTGCTCAGCACTGGCGCGGGTGAGGGCGTTGAGCAGGGAGCTTTTGCCGGCGTTGGTGTAACCCACCAGCGCCAGGCGCCGCAGGCCCTGGCGGCTGCGCCGCAAGCGGGCCCGGTGGTCGCCGAGCTGGATCACCTCGCGCTGCAGCCGCTCGATGCGGCGTGCAATGGCGCGGCGGTCTTTTTCCAGTTGGGTTTCCCCCGGCCCCCGGGTGCCGATGCCGCCCCCCTGCCGCGACAGGCTGCGGCCGCGGCCCGTGAGCCGTGGCAGCCGGTAGCGCAGCTGGGCTAGCTCCACCTGCAGCCGCCCGGCCGCGCTGGCGGCGCGCTGGGCAAAAATGTCGAGGATCAGTTCGCTGCGGTCGCTGACTGGCAGGTCGAGCAGGCGCTCGAGGTTGCGGGCCTGCACCGGCGTGAGTTCCCGGTCGGTTACCACCAGGGTGGCGCCCACGCGCCGGGCCTCCAGAGCCGCTTCGAGCACCTTTCCTTCCCCCCAGAGGGTCTGGGGAGCCACCTGGCTGCGCCGCTGTTCCACCACCCCCACCGGCACCGCGCCGGCACTGCCCACCAGGCCCTCCAGTTCGCCGATCAACCGTTGGGCGGCGCCGCGATCCCCGGGGGTGAGGGCCAGCAGCAGCACCCGTTCGGGGCTGGCTTGGCCGGAGGAGCCGGCCGCGGTGGGCGAGGCCTGCTCCGGCGGTGGCGTGATGCTGAGGGGTTCACGGCTGCACAGCTGGGCCAGATCCGCCTCGCCCTCGCTCACCCACGGGTCTGGGGCGTCGGGCTGGGCCACGAGCAGCTGCGCGAGCCACTGTCCCCCGGATTGGGGCTGGTCGCCGAAGCGCAGCCACAGCCGGGGCGCCAGATCCAGCCCCACGATCCCTTCCTGACGGCTGGGTTGGAGCTGTTTGGTCCGCCCGCAGCAGGTGAGCAAGCGCAGGTCTGTGCCCTGGCGACGGTCGGATCCCGGCAGGCGCTCCAGCAGCCGGCCCGATTGCTCCAGAGGCCCCACCCACAGCAGCCGGCACAGGCCGCGGCCATCCACCACCAGGGTGAGGGGCAGCTCGAGCTCGCGGCTTTCGCCGGCCAGCCGTTGGAGGCAGAGCAGTTCGGCCACCTGGTCGTCGGGGTGGCGCCGGTGGCAGAGGCGCTCGAGGCGCCGTTTTTGGGACGGCCGCAGCCCGGCTGTGCGCCCCGCCAAAACGCCTTGCTTCACCACCGGTTGGCGAGGGGGGCGACGGGGTTCATGGGCGCTGCACCTTCACCCAGCGGATGCCGGCAGCGTGGGCCCCGGCGCCATCTTCCGGGCTGTCGCCCACGTGCCACACCTCCGCGGCGGTCAGGTTGAGCCGGGCCAGGGCCTGCTGATAGGGGCGGGGATCGGGTTTGGCCGCTCCCACCGCCGACGACACCACCACGGCCTCCAGCCACTGGCCCAGGCCCAGGCTGTCCAGCAGCCCCGGCAGGCGGCTGTCGAAATTGCTGACCACCGCCAGCCGCAGGCCGCGGCGGTGCCAACCCTCGAGATGGGCCGGAACATCGTCGAAGACCCGCCAGAGGTCGGCCTGGGCAAACCTCAGATAGAGCGCCCGTCCCAGCTCCGGTGGCGGCTGGAATTCCACGCCCTCGCCCAAGCCCGCGCCCATGCCCTCGCCCTCGCCCTCAGCACCGGCAGCGGCCAGCACCTCGGCAATCCGGGCGCTCCACCAGCCGATCTCGGCCTCTTCCAGTGCTGGGCTGTCCAGGGCTGGGCTGTCCAGAGCCGGGGAGGCCAGATCTGGGAAGGCCAGGGGTGGCGCCTGCCGGTAGATCCGCGGAAAGTGCCGATCGATGGCGGCGGCATCCACCGTGAGGCCATGCCGTGCGGCCAGCTCGGCATAGGTGGCGCCCACGCTGGTGCGCAACCCGATCAAAGTGCCCATGGCATCGAGCAGCAGGCCGCGCGGCGTCATCGCGGCCAGTCCGCCAGCCAGCCGGCGGCCACCTTCAACTGGTGGGAGGGGCCTGGTAGGCGGGTCAGGTAGGCGAGCTTGCGGATCTGGAACGCGGCCGCACCGGCCAGGGTGAATCCCCCGCCCGTGAGGCTGGCCTCACCCTCGCCAAGGCTCATCATTTCGCCGAGGTCGTTGTAGTGGAAGGGCTCCAGCGGCTCCTCGTTCAGCGACTTCAACAGGTTGCCGGCCAGGCACTCGGCCTGCTGGAAGGCCACCTGGGCCGTGGCGGGAAGGGCTTGGTCCCCGTCCTCGGCGTCGACGTGGGCGATATCGCCGAGGGCGAACACGTGCGGGTGGTTGCGCAGCTGCAGGCTGGGCTCACACATCAGTCGCCCAAGGCGGTCGGTCACAGCGGCAGGGGCGGGACTGAGCTGCGGGGCCTGGAAGCGCAGGCCGGCGGTCCAGATCACGCCATCGACACTGAGGTGCTCGCGCCCGCCTGGCCCCTGTAGCGACAGGCCACCGACCTCCACGGCCTCCACATGGGTGTGGGTGCGCAGGCGCACATCCCGCCGCTGCAGGGCCAGATCCGCCTGCTCGCGGTTGAAGGCTTTGGCCTGGGGCAGCAGACCTGGCCCCTGTTCAATCACCTCGACAATGGCGCTGCCCTGGAGCTGATCGGCCAGCTTGCAGGCCAGTTCCACGCCGCTGGCCCCGGCCCCCACCACCGCCAGCCGTTGCAGCGGCCTGGCGCGCTCCTTGAGGCTGTGGATCAGGCGCTGCAGGTGCTCCACATCGGCCAGGGTGCGGAAGCCGAGGCTGTGCTCCGTGACGCCCGGAATTCCGAAACTGTTGGACTGGGCTCCGGTGGCGACCACCAGCCGGCTGTAGGGGAGCTCTCGCCCCGCGGCGGTGTGCACCCGAGCGGCATCGGTGTCGATCCGCACCACCCGGTCCTGGAGCCAGGCCACGCCTTTGCCAGCAAGAAGCGTGTCGTAGCGAGGGGCAATTTCCCAGCTGCGCAGTTCACCGCTGAGGAGCTCGTAGAGCAGCGGCAAAAACAGGAAGCGATCGTTCGGCTCGATCAGCAGGATTGGTGGATGCTGGCGCCGGGCGGCAAGCGCCAGGCCGGTGTAGAGGCCGCCAAAGCCTCCTCCCACGATCACCACCGGGGCTGATGCCGGCGTCGCCACAGACTCCGCCATTGGTTGTGGTCCACTGCCGACACCGTCGATCGAACCCTAACCAGCAGCCCAGCCCAAGGGCGATGATGGCCTGATGCAGACGGCCTCCGCCCCCACCCTCCCTTTCGATGGCGCCGGTCAGCCGATTGATTTGGCGGCCACGCGGCAGCACTTGGCCCCGCTGTCGGCCCAGGAGCGGCTGCGCTGGGCCCAGGACACCTTCGGGGTGGGGTTTGCCCTCACCACCAGCTTCGGCATCCAGTCGGCGGTGCTGCTGCACATGGTGAGCGCGCTTGGGCAGCAAACCGGACTCCCGGTGCCGGTGATCTGGGTGGATACGGGCTATCTCCCCGCCGAGACCTACCAATACGCCGATCGGCTGGTTCAGCAGCTCCAGCTCCACCTGGTGGTGGCCCAGTCGCCGATCAGCCCGGCTCGGATGGAAGCGCTGCATGGCCGGCTTTGGGAAACCGAGCAGGTGGGCGATCTCGAGCTCTACCACCGCATTCGCAAGGTGGAGCCCCTCGACCGGGCCCTCACCGAGTTGGGGGTGACCTGCTGGGCCAGTGGGGTGCGCGGCAGTCAGACCGATCACCGCCGGGCCATGGAGCCGCTCGATCCGGTGCGGCAGCGCTGGTCGCTGCGCCCGCTGCTGTCCTGGAGTAAGCGCGAGGTGTATTACTACATGCAGGAGCACCAGTTGCCCCAGCATCCGCTGTTTGAGCAGGGGTATTCCACCGTGGGCGACTGGCATTCCAGTGCCCCCGACGCCGGGGATGTGAGCGGCCGGGCCACCCGCTTCGGTGGCCTCAAGCAGGAGTGCGGCATCCATCTGCCGGGGCTGATGGGCGAGGGCATCTGAGCGCCGATCCGGCTGGGCAGGCTTGTTGGCTGTTGATCGGCAACAGCCGATGGCACTGGGCCACGGGCCGACCCGGATCGCTGCGCTGCTGGAGCGGGCCCCCAGGCGTGGAGAAGCCCGAAGGGCTGGCGGGCTGGGCCGCCGTGGGTCCGGTGCCCGCCTGGTTGCCCCTGGAGCGACGCGTGCTCAGCGCCGAGGTGCCCCTGGGCGATCTGCCCGCTTGGTTGGGGGTGGATCGTGCCCTGGGGGGCTGGTGGGCCTGGCGGCAGAGCGGAGGGCCGGTGCTCGTGGCCGATGCCGGCACCGCCTTGAGCCTTACCCGGGTGAGCGCCGAGGGCTGTTTTGCAGGGGGACAGTTGATGGCGGGTGCGGCTCTGCAGCTGCGGGCCCTGGGGGCCGGCACTTCAGGTTTGCCCTCACTGGAGCTCCCCGTGGCGCTGCCCGAGCAGCGCTGGCCCAGCGCCACCGCCCAGGCCATGGCCGCCGGGGTGCTGCGGGGGTTGGCGGCTGCGGTGGCCCAGGCTGCCCGTGAGGCCGTGAGGGAATCTCCCCACTGTCGCCTCTGGATCACCGGTGGGGACGGGGAGCTGCTGCTGCCGCTGGTGCGTGAGCTGCTGGGGGAGGGCACCCAGGAGGTGCAGCTGGCCCCCGCGTTGGCCCTTGAGGCCCTGGCGGCCCTCAGGCCAGGCCTAGATCGCTGAGGATGGTATCGGCCATGGTTTCGGCTTTCACCTTGGTGTAGAGCTTTTCGAGCTTGCCGTCTGCATCCACCACAAAGGTGTGACGCATCATGCCCATGTACTCCTTGCCCATGAACTTCTTGAGTCCATAGCTCTCGTAGGCCGTCGCCACGGGGCAGGGCTCCCCATCGCTGAGCAGGGTGAAAGGAAGGCTGTATTTGGCGATGAATTTGGCGTGGCTGGTCGCCCCGTCCTTGCTGATGCCCAGCACCGTGATGCCGTGCTGCTCAAAGGCTCCCCACTGATCGCGGAAATTGCAGGCTTCCTTGGTGCAGCCGGGCGTGTCATCCTTCGGATAGAAATAGATCACCACCCGCTGTCCCTTGAACTGGGACAGGCTGATCGACTCTCCCGCCTGGTTGGGCAGGGTGAAATCGGGGGCTGGATCACCAATCTGTAGGGCCATGGAACTCTCTAGTCAGAACGCCGGAATGGCACGCGAGTGAGCCTAGGCATCGGCTGGGATGCGCCGCTGACGGGCGCCCCGCAGCAGCCCCAGCTCTGGTTGGGCCCGCTGCGGGGCGCGGATCTCAGCAGCCTCTCCGCCCTGGAGCGGGACTGGGGGGATGGCCTGCCGGAGGGCCAGCGCCAGCGCTATTGGCACAGCCGGGCCGCCCTGCGGCAGCAACTGGCCCCAGTGCTGGGCCTGGGGCCGGCCCACGTTCCCCTGCACAGCCCGCCTGGCCGCCCGCCCCGCCTGGCTGAGGGGTTGGGCTGGATCAGCCTCAGCCATAGCGGTGAGGGCCTGTTGATCGGCTACTCCCCGCGGCCGATTGGGGTGGATCTCGAACCGGCCGGCCGCCCCTTGGCTGCGGCCGGGCTGATGCGGCGGTTTTATCCCGTGGCGGAACAGGCGCGACTGCAGGGCCTGGCCGGAGAGGACCTGCGGCAGGAGGTGCTCACCAGTTGGGTGCTGAAGGAGGCGGCCATCAAATGGCGCCAGCGCAGCTTGGCGGCCGAACTCAGCCAGTGGTGTTACGACCATGCCAGCGGCGGATTGCAGCACCTGGGTGACGGCGTGCAGCCGGATTGCTGCAGTGCGGTGCATGCCGGATGGCGTTGGGCCGCAGTTGGTGCTGGCTGCAGTCGGTCCAACCTGCACAGGTTGCTGTCGCTTCGCTAGTGCGGCTTCCGCAATGTCGCACCCTCCTTGATCGTGAGGTTGCCGTTATCACTGCGGCAACAGCGCCCGGCAAAGCGCTCCGGATATGACGCAAGTTGCTGCAAAAAATGCAAGTCAGTCTAGGGAGTACGGCCGAAATGTTGCGCTTCTGTGTCAATGTGCTCTAGTCACTTGCATCTTTTGTGACCTGCGGCATTGCGTGGCTACGTTCGGAATGAACTGATCCCATAACTCTCGTGATCAAGCGTTTGCTGGCCGGCCTTTTTGTGGGTACGGCCCTCTCGGCGGTGGCCCTGCCAGTGTCCGCCGCTGTTGACAACAATCTTCCGGTTTGCTGGAACACTGGTGGTGCTGTGTGGTCCACCAATCAGGACGCCTTCAACACCTTCCTCCAGTCTGGTGAGATCACCGAACGGGGCCTTGAAGGTGGTCTGAACCGTTCCGGTTGGACCTCCGAAGAGGTGCGTGAGGGTATGAACAAGTCGTACAATGTCGACTTCATCGGTGTCTCCCGCTTCCTCTATTCGGATGCCGGTGTGAAGTTCCTCAAGAACCAAACCACCAGCTACTTCCCTTACTGGAGCATGAACACTTACGCGGTGCAGGCTCTGCGTTCGGCGATCGTGGCGGATGCCCGTGACGGTCAGATCTCATCGGCCGGCATCATGAATGCCCTGCCCACCGACATGCGCGTGGCCGACTTCTCCAACACCTACACCGGTTCCCAGAACGTCTGTGCCGAAGGTCGTTGCCAGGGTGGGGCTCAGTGCACGTCCCTGCTCTCCTGGTACGTGTTCCTGCCCGCCTGCATCCAGGCCAACCAGATGGCGGACCCTGTCGCTCAAGTGCGCGCCATCCCCGCCCCTGTTCAGCAGGTTCAGCAGGTTCAGCCCGAGGCCATTCGCGGCCTCTGGTGAGCCACCGCTCGCCTTAGGCGTGCTCACGACCCAGAGCCCCGGCGTTGCCGGGGCTTTTTTATGGCGTGCTGCTTATGGCCGCTGGGCGCGCAGCAGGGTATGCACAACCGTTTGGGGCAGCTGTTGGCCCAGGTGCCGCTGGAAACCCTCGTGCAGCGTCTCGATCGCGGCTGGGGATAAGGGGGCACCCCGAAGGGCGTTGAGCTGCCGCAGATAGGTGCTCTCGGGTGCCAGCCAGCGCGCCGTCAGCGCCGCGGACAGCTCAAGCTGAAGGGATTCCTGCCAGTGCTGCTGCTCCACGCGCCAGCCTTGGTCGATCAGGGCTTGCCTGGCCAGCTGGCCAGGGTTGGGCTCCTGCTGCAACTGTTGGCGCTCCAAGGCGCTGAGCTCCTCGAGCAGCGGCTGGAGCGAGGGCTCGGCCGCGCGGCTCAAGGCTTGCAGCCCGGCAGCTGGCCCCAGTTGGGGGGTGCTGAACAGCAGTCGCCATTGGCCGTTGGCACTCAACTGGCCTCCCACGGCGTCAATCCACGTGTCGATCTGTTGGGCGTTCAGCCCGCGCCAGGGTTGCCGTGCCACCACCCAGTCGAAGCGAGACCCTTCGCCGGGCTCGAGTTGGGATTGCAGGCTGTCGGGCGCCTCAGCTGGCACCACAAGCAGCTGGGGCTGGCGCAGGGCATCGAGCACCTGCAGCTGGGCTTGCAGCCGCTCCCGGTCGGATGCCTGCCCCACGGTGATCACCACGCCGCCCTCTGGGGTGGCGGCGAGCGGGTCGAGGGCCCACAGCAACGATCGCGCCTCCAGCACCAGCACCCGGTCGTGCCGCTGCCAGTGGGCGCCCTCCCAGAACCGGCGTCTCAGGTTGTCGAGCCGTTCTCCTTCGGCGGTGGCCTGGCGCTGCAACCAGCGCTCCAGCTGGGGATCGTCCGGGCTACTGCTCAGCACATCACCCTGATCGGCGGCCAGTTCGGCCGCGGCGGCCAGCTGGGCGGCGCGCCGTTGCTGGAGCTGCTCGCGCCTGCGGCCCTCCCAACCCAGGGCCCCGGGCTGCCAGAACACCTCACCTTGGAGGGCACTGGGGAGGTATTGCTGGGCAACCCAGTGTTCGGCGTAGGCATGGGGGTAGCGGTAGCCCACCCCATCGCCGAAGGCCTTGCCATCGCGATGGGCATCCCGCAGGTGGGATGGCACCTGCTGGCGGTTGGCGGTGCGCACACTGGTGAGGGCATCGAAGAAGCCCAGCACGCTGTTGCTCTTCTCGGCACCCGCCAGGTACAGGGCAGCCTGGGCGAGAGGGTAAAGCCCCTCCGGCAGCCCCACCCGCTCGAACGCGGCCGCACAGGCTTCCACCACCACCATCGCCTGGGGGTCGGCCAGGCCGATGTCTTCCCCCGCTGCGATCAACATGCGCCGGAACATGAAGCGGGGGTTTTCCCCGGCCTCCACCATCCGCGCCAGCCAGAACAGCGCCGCATCCGGATCGGAGCCGCGCAGCGATTTGATGAAGGCGCTGATCGTGTCGAAGTGGGCATCCCCTTGCTTGTCGTAGAGCACCGCCCGCTGCTGGATTGACTCCTCGGCGATGGCCAGATCGATCGTGATGGCGTCATCCGCGCCGGGCGGAGTGGTTTCCACCGCGAGCTCCAGGGCATTCAGCAGGCTGCGGGCATCGCCGCCGGCCACATCCACCAGCTGGTCGACCGCCTCGGGGGTCACGAGGATGGAGCGCGCGCCGTAGCCCACCTCGGGGTCCTGAAGGGCTCGTGCCAGCAGCTGGCGCAGGTGCTCGGGTTCGAGGGGCTGCAGGCGAAACAGCCGCGAGCGGCTCACCAGGGCTTTGTTGACTTCGAAGTAGGGGTTTTCGGTGGTGGCCCCAATCAGGTTCACCGTGCCGTTTTCCACCCAGGGCAGCAGCGCGTCCTGCTGGGCGCTGTTGAAGCGGTGCACCTCGTCGATGAACAGGGTGGTGCGCAGGCCATGGTGCGCCAGGCGTTGCTGGGCCGCGTCCACCTCGGCCCGCAGATCCTTGACGCCGGCGAGGACCGCGTTGAGGCTGCTGAAGTGGGCCCGGGTGCTGCCGGCGATGATGCGGGCCAGGGTTGTTTTACCCACCCCCGGTGGACCGTGCAGGATCAGGTTGCCCACCCGGTCGGCGGCGATAGCGCGGCGCAGGAGCCGCCCTGGGCCAAGGATCGCTTCTTGGCCGACGAAGTCGTCGAGGCTGCGGGGCCGCAGCCGATCGGCCAAGGGCGCTACCCGGGCCAGGGTGGTGTCGCGGTGATGGCTGAAGAGGTCGCTCAAGGGGGCTGAAGCCAGGTCCCGCCGGCGCCCATCATCGGCCCGGCGGCGATACGCTCCGGCGATGCGGTTTGTTAGCCCCCCCTTCCGCACCAGCTGCGCCATCCGCAGCAGCTACACAGTGGGTCTGGCCGCAGCCCTGCTGCTGGTGGGCTGCGGTCAAGCTCCCGGGGCCATGCAGCGGCCGCCACGGGTGCAGACCCAGGCGATCGAGCCCGCCGTGTTTCAGGCCAGCATCGATACGGTGAGCACCTTGGAGGCGGAGGCCGAGGTGGATCTGGCGGCCCAGGCCGGGGGCCGGATTCAGCGCCTGCTCGTGCGCCAGGGCGATCGGGTGCGCCAGGGTCAACTGCTGTTGGTGCTCGATCAGACCCAGCTGCGCGCGGAGGTGGCCAGCCTGCGGGCCCAGATGCAGACCAACCGGCTCAACTACGACCGCTACCGGGAGCTGGCCCGCCAGGGCGCCGCCAGTGCCGTGCAACGGGATGAATTCCGCCAGGCCACCATCGCTGCCCGCGAAGCGCTGGTGGCCCGGGAGGCGGATCTGGCCTTTAAGGATCTGCGGGCACCGATCACCGGCACCGTGGCCGACCTGCGCGTCAAGCAGGGGGATGTGATTGCGCCGGGCGTGCGGATCACCCGTTTGATCCGCAACGATCGCCTCTGGGCCCGCATCGATGTGCCGGCCAGTGCTGCCAAACGGGTGCGGCCGGGTCAGCGGGTGTTGCTGCTGGATCCCACCCGTGCCGAACCCTTGGCGGAGGGCCAGGTGGATTCGGTGGATCCGCAGGTGATGGCCCCCAGCCAAACCCTGCTGGTAAAGGCGGCCTTCGCCAATCCCCAGGGCACCCTGCGCAACGGTCAGCGCCTGCGCACACGCCTGCTGCTGGAGCGGCGGGACGCTCTGGCGGTGCCGCGCACCGCGGTCACCCAGTTGGCGGGCCAGTCGTTTGTGTTTGTGGTGGGCCGCTTGGCCGATCTGGAACGCCAGCCGGGCAAAGCTCCCTTGGCTGCGCTGCGCACACTGGCACCCGGCACCTGGTTTGCCCTGCACACTCCGGTGCAGCTGGGCGACCTTCAGGGCGACCACTACCCCCTGCAGCGGGGTCTGCAGCGTGGCGATCGGGTGGTGACGGAGGGCTTGCTCAATCTGCGCCACGGTGCTCCGGTGCAGCTGACGGCGAGCCCTGACGCCGATGCGCCTTAAGCGAGGCACATCCTCTGCAGTCCGTTAATTTGCGGATCCATGCGCCGATTTCGTGGCTCGAGCGGTTCCAGCCCTGTAGTTGGTAGTTGGTGGGTTTGTTGCTGGTGGGCTGCGCCGCCAAGCCGGTGGCCCGCCAGCCGTTGGTGGTGCAGACCGAGACCATCGACGAGGCCAGTTTTAGCCCCTCGATCGAGGTGATCAGTCAGCTGAGTTCTACCACCGATGTGGCCCTCAGCCCCGAGGTGGAGGGCCGGGTGGTGAAGATTTTGGCGACCCAAGGGCAGCGGGTGAGAGCAGGCCAGCCGATCCTGGTACTCGACAACGTGCAGCAGTCGGCCAGCCTCGATGCCAGCAAGGCCGAGGCCCGTAAGGATCTCGTTAACGCAGAGCGCTACATCTTTCTGAACGAGCAGGGCGCGGTATCCACCAAAGACCGCGACTTTTACGTGACCCAGGCGATTCAGAGTCGGGATCAGGTGCGTTCCAGTGCGGCCACCCTCGGCTACAAATACGTCACCGCTCCGATTAGTGGCGAGATCGGCGACCTGGACACCGTCAAGCTCGGGGATTACGTGCGCCAAGGTCAGGTGATCACTGGGATTGTGGATAACTCCACCCTCTGGACCCTGATGGATGTGCCCGCCACCCAGGCCGCCAGGGTGAAATTGGGCCAGCCTGTCCAACTGGTGACTCAGGGCAATCCACCCCTCACCGGGACAGGCAAAGTGGTGTTCATCTCCCCCTATTTCGGCATCAGCGGCAGCCAGTCGTCGCCCAATACGGTGCTGGTGAAGGCCAGTTTTTCCAACAGCAGCAGCCAGCTTAAGACCGGTCAATACGTGCGCAATCGGATCATCACCGGAACGAGCCGTCAGTTGTCGGTGCCCGTGCAGGCCGTGATGATGCAGGCCCAGCAGCCCTTTGTCTACCGGGTCTTCCGGCTCAACCAGGTGCTGGCCAAGATTCGCGCTTCTACCGAGATTCCAGACGCCCAGAAGCAGAAGCTGGAGGCGCTGCCTGCCGACACGCCGATTGTGGTGCAGACGCCTGTGAAGCTCGGCACTTTGGAGGGCAACCGCTATCCGCTGCTCTCGGGCCTGGCCGCCGGTGATCGGGTGGTGGTGAGCAACACCGCTCTGCTGCGCTCTGGAATGCCCGTTCAATTGGCCGCCTCTGGCCAGAAAGGTGTGAACTGAGAACCGCCCATGTCGCTCTCCGATAAGTTCATCAAGCGGCCGGTTCTAACCACCGTCTGCAGCATTCTGATCGTGTTAATGGGGATCATTGCGATCCCGAGTCTGCCGATTGAAAACCTCCCCAATATTGCGCCGCCGTTGATTCAGGTGACGGCCAATTATGGCGGTGCCAACTCGTTGGTGACCGAACAGGCCGTAACCAATCCGCTGGAA
>VGQC01000017.1 GCA_016882385.1 Cyanobacteria bacterium M_DeepCast_100m_m1_067
GGTCCGGGCTGTCGAAGTCGTAGTAGAAGCCGCTCTCGGTCCAGGGGCCGATGGTGACCTGAGCCTTCGGAAACAGGCGCTGCACCGCCATGGCCATCACATGGCTCATGGAGTGGCGGATGCGCAGCAGCGTCTCGCTCTCGCTGGATTTGGGCAGGGCGATGCTTTGGGCCAGGGCGATCGGTGCGGGCTCGGCGCTGCTGGTGGTCACGGGCACGGGCACAGATCGCGCGTCGAACAAGGGCGAAAAACGATCCTACGCAGCGCTCCTAGGCTGAAGGAATGGGTTCGTCGACTTCCCCTCCAGCCCCGGATTCTTCTGGGGCACTGCTTGATCAGCTGCTCGGTTCCCTGCTGGGCGACTTCAGCACCTGGTTTGAGCGCGGGCTGGTGCTGCTCGATCACTGCCCCGAAACGGTGATGCCTCCGGAGCAGCAGCAGGAGTTGCGGGCCCGGCTGGTGCTGGCCCGCAAAGAGCTTTCGGCTGCCAGCAGCCTGCGTCAGGCTGCTCCCATCCCGATGGCCCTGGACATGGAGACGCTGGCCCCTTGGCACCAGCTGGTGCTCACGGTGTGGAACCTGTCAGCCAGCCTGCGGATACAGGGCGTGCCCCTGCCGGAGATGGAGTGGCCCGCGGGATTGCCCCTGCCAGGGTCGCCTGGATCCCGATTCTCTGAGGAGCCTTCGCAGTAGAGATGCGGAGCTCGCCACGGCTGCTCAACGCGGAGCAACGCAACCTGGCCCTGGCCTATGGCCTCTGGGCCCTCGGTTGCGTGGGTGTCTGCGGCTTGCACCGTTTTTACAACCGCAAGCCCCTCAGCGGTGCCCTCTGGCTACTCACCCTCGGCTTCTGCTTTGTGGGTCAGCTGGTGGATCTCTGGCTGATGCCGGAGTTGGTGCAGCAGGCCAATGCGTCCCTGTTGCTGCGGGGTGGTCCGCCATCGGTGGAACGCCAGCTGGTGCAATTGGCGCGCCGCTGTGGTGAAGCTGGTTTCACCCTCAACGACGCCCTGCTGGAGATGGACCTGCCTCTGGGCGTGGAGAGTCGCGAGGTGCGTGAGGAAATCGAACGCTTGCTGCATGCCCAGCTGCTCGATGTGGCCAACGACGCGCGGGGACGGGTGATTTACCGGGAGCCGTGAGCGTGCGCCGCCCCCCGCTGGTGCGCGCCGCCGGGATCGCTGCTGCCACGACGGTTCTCGCGCTGGCGACCAGGGCTGGTGACGGCCGCGCCCTGCCCCTGAGGCTTTGGCGTTGCCCGGTGCGTCAGCTCACCGGAATTCCCTGCCCCACCTGCTATCTGACCCGGTCGGTGCTGGCCACCCTGCAGGGCGATCTGGCCCAGGCGCTGCACTGGCATGCCTTCGGGCCGCTGCTGGTGGCGCTGACGCTGGTGTTGGGCGTCTGGGTGGGGTTGGGCGGCCGCTTATCTCGGCGCCCGCTGCTCCAGGGAGCGATCGTTCTGGCGGCGTTGGGGGTTGGCTACTGGTTGTTGCGGCTCTGGGGCTGGAGCCATGGCCTGCCCTTGCCGCTTTGAGGTGGCTCTACCGGCTTTTCACCGGTTGGCCGTAGTAGCTGCCGCCGTGGCTGGCTGGCAGGGAGGCCCACTCCCGTGACAATTGGGCCAGCACGGTCCCGCCCAGCCCCGAGCGGTCCACCGCTGCCAGGGCTCCGCGCCGTTCCACCAGATACAGGGCGGCTTGGTCCTGATTGGGGGCGCTGAAATCCTGCAGCGCCAACTTGCGCGAGGCCTCCCGCCAGGTGGCCGGCAGAAATTGGTTTGCCCCAGAAGTGGCACTGGTGTAGCGGCGGCGCACGGTGATCTCTGGGTGCCGCTCCAGGCTGCTGAACAACCCACCGCCTTAGAGCACCCGGTAGCCCTCCGGACTGCCGCCCTTCCAGGTGCCCTCGGCGTAGCGGATCGTGTCGAGCAGCGCACGGCGCTGCGGCGTGATGGTGTGGGCGCCTGGGGCCCCGCCGTTTTGGGCGGTGCCGGCAGGGGCAGGGTCAGCAGCAGGGTGGCTCCGCAGAGGGCTTCTGAGCCCAGCAGCTGCTCCAAGGAACGGAGCGCGGGGTGCTGGGTGTTGGACCGGGATGGTGCTCTCGTCAGATGGGTGTAGCGCGATTGACCTGACCCTGATGGCCAGCCGGCCCCGGCCAACACCCCCAGTGGCGACGGGTAGACAAGTGGGACGCAGTGTGCAACGAGCGCAGGCTTCTGCTGGGTCTCAGTCGCGATCCCAGCGATTCGCTGGTCTTTCCCGGGTCTGGGATGAAGGGATTGGGGCGAGGCTGCCCGTAGAAGCTGCTTGCTGGATTGATCAGCGCAGCTGATCAATGACGCCACCATGGTTCAGGTGCCGCTCAGCTTCGCGGCAGGAAGCCGAGGGCCTGGCGCACCCGCTCCAGGGTCTCGTTGGCCACGGCTGCGGCCTTGGCTTCCCCCTCCCGCAGCACAGCTGCCACGGCGCCGCTGTCCTGGCGCCACTGCTCGTAGCGCTGCTGCACCGGGCGCAGCGCCTCAACGGCGGCTTCGGCCAGCAGCGGCTTGAACTGCCCCCAGCCCATGGCAGCGCAATCCTGGGCGGCCTGGTCGCGGGTCTTGCCCGCCAGCAAGGCGTAGAGGCCCAGCAGGTTGTCCGCTTCCGGTCGCTCGGGATTGCCAAACTCCAGCCCCATGGTGGGATCGGTTTTGGCCCGTTTGATCTTCTTGGTGATCAGCTCAGGAGGATCGAGCAGGCTGATCCGTGATCCCTCGTTGGGATCGCTCTTGCTCATCTTGGCGGTGCCATCGGTGAGGCTCATCACCCGCGCCCCCTCCTTGAGGATCAGGGGCTCGGGCACTTTGAGCACCGGGATCGACTCGCCAGCAGCATCGCGCGGGGCGAAGCGGGCGTTGATGCGCTGCTGGGCGATGTCGCGGGCCAGCTCCAGGTGTTGTTTCTGGTCTTCGCCCACCGGCACCAGATCGGCGTCGTACAGCAGGATGTCGGCGGCCATCAGCACCGGGTAATCCAGCAGTCCCACCGACACCTGGTCGCCCTGCTTGATCGCCTTCTCCTTGAACTGGATCATCCGCTCCAGCCAGTTGAGCGGGGTGACGCAGTTCAGCAGCCAGGCCAGCTCGCTATGGGCGGCGACGTGGCTTTGCACGAATACCGTGGCGCGCTGGGGGTCAATCCCACAGGCCAAATAGAGGGCTGCGGTCGTGAGGGTGTCCTCTGCCAGTCGTGCCGGGTCGTGGGGCACCGTGATCGCGTGCAGGTCCACCACGCAGAAGTAGGTGTCGTGGCTGTCCTGCAGGTCCACCCAGTTGCGGATGGCCCCCAGCCAGTTGCCGAGGTGCAAGGCCCCGGTGGGTTGGACCCCGGACAGAACCCTCGGCCGTGGCATGGGTCTCAGCTCTCGGTGCTGGTGTCGCCAGACGCGCTGACGGGTGCGTCTTCGGCAACCTCGACGCCAGCTTCGACAACGGTTTCGAGGACAGGTTCTGCGTCGGTTGCTGCGACAGCTTCCAGCACCTCTGGCGCCGGGGCCGCCGGCTTGCTGGGCCTCGCAAAGGGATCGATCCGGGGGGCGCGATCCTGACGCTCGCCACGCCCCTCACCCCCACCGGGTCGGCGGTCGCCGCGGGGACGATCGCCGCGGGCACCTTCGCCACGAGGTCCTTCGCCGCGGTTGCCAGTCTGGGCCCGTTGTTGGGCCACGAGCTCATCGAGTTGGCCGTCTTCGAGCAGTTGGGCCACGGTGCGGATCGCCAAGCCAAGGGCCGCCACCGTGGAGCGCAGGCCAAAGCTGTCTTGGATCGCCTTGGCAGCGCGCATTTCATTGTCGCTCAGCCGGATGCGGAATCCGCCGGGTTCCCGGTTTCCGGGCGGGCGGCCCCCACTGGGACGTCCACCCCGGTCGTCGCGGGGTTGGGAGGAGGTGGTGTCGTCGGCCATGGCCGCAGCCTTTGCAGTCAGGCGCAAGTGTGCCGCATCGGCTGGCCCAGGGGGGCCAGCCAGTGCAGGCTGTGGGCCTCCCGTTGACCGCCGCGGGCGAGCACGATCAACGGCAGGGCCCGCGTCACACCGGGCTCGCACTGAAGCCGGTAGGTCTCCAGCACTTGCAGATAGGTCTGCAGCGTCCAACCGTGGTTGCCCCGGTCCTGGTGGTTCCAAAAGCGGCGCAGGGCGTCCTGGCAGGCCGGCTGGCCGAATTCCTGCCAGCAACGCAATTGGGCGGCCCAGGCCGGCTGGCCGGCGGCCAGCAGGGCGCGATAACGCACCAGTTCCGGGGCGTCACCACTGGCATCGGGCGGCAACACCGCGGCCAACTGCTCCACGGGCACCCGCTTCAGGCGCAGCCAGCAGCGCTCGAGCAGGGCCACGGGCAAGGATCCACTCCATCCCTCAGCAGCTTGGAGTTCGGAACTCCAGGCCAGGATCAGCTCCCGCTGCCGCGGGGTGAGCGCCTCCAACACGTCAGCCATGGGTGCCCTTGAAGGTGATCGCCGCACTGGCGTATTCCCGCGGTTCAAGGTGAATGGTGCAGCGCACCCTGCCGAACTGGGCCTCCAGGTGCTCCTCCACCAGCTCCGTGATCCGGTGGGCGGTGGCCAGGTCTGTTGCATCCACCACCATGTGCATGTCGATGAACACCTGCTGGCCCAGCACGCCGCGGCTGGCGATGTCATGGCAGTTGAGCACCCCGGGCACGTTCATGGCCACCTGGTGGATGGCTTCGGGTGCGATGGCGATCTGGTCCACCAGTTGGGGCAGGTTGGAGCGGAGCACCCTCCAGCACACCCGCACCAGCAGCAGGCAGAGGGGGATGGCCAGAGCCACATCCAGCCAGCTGAGCTTCAGCCACACCGCCCCACTCAGGCCCACCAGCACCACAACGGTGGTCCAGATATCGCTGCTGGTGTGGGCGGCATCTGCCTTCAGCAGGGCGCTGCCAAGCCGCCGGCCTTCCCCCTGCTCATAGGCGGCTAGAAGGATGTTGAAGCCGAGCACAACCAGCAACAACAGCAGCTCCTGGCCCTCCAGCCGCAGGGGCTGCAGGCCGCCCTGCAGGCGCTCGACGGCGGTTTGGAGAATTTCAAAGGCGGTGAACAGGATGAAGGCGGCAATGGCCAGCGCCCCGATGGCCTCGTACTTGTGGTGGCCGTAGGGATGGTCGCGGTCGGGTTCTGGATCCGAGAGGCCGTTGGTCAGCAGACCAAGCAGGCTGGAGAACCCGTCGGTGGCACTGTGCATCGCATCAGCAAGGATCGCCAGAGATCCTGTGAATAGGCCGAGCGCAAGCTTCAACAGCGTCATGCTGATGTTGATGGCCAAGGCCACCAGCAGCACCCGTTTCACCTGGAGGCGGGTGTCCTGCTGCGGGGCAGGTTGCCGCTGCATGCTGTAGCGGTCGTTGCTCAACCCTGGAGCTGCCAACACACTGACCCAACCTAGTGACATTTGGCGCAGGCGCCATGTTCCAGGCTGAGCTAGAGATGCACCAATTCCTGCAGCGCCATTGCTCCCGCCGGTGATTCTCCCCGAGCTTCCTGGCCTGACTGGAGTCCGCCAGGCCCTTCCCGCCTCCCTGAGGCCGTTGCTGCCAGCCATTGGGCTAGGCCTAGGGGGCTGGGTTGCCACCGATGCTCTGTTGCGGCTCAGCCATCTGCCCCTCTCGCCGGGACTCACCCTGGCGGGGCTGGTGCTGGGGGCTTGGTGGCTGCGGCGCCCCCGCCCGATTGGAGCCACTGCGACCGATGTTCCAGGCTGGTTGGAACGGCTGGAGCAACTGCAGGTTCAGTTTGCCCAGCTGGAGGGAGAGCCCGTTCAGGCCCCGCAAGCCGATCCTCAGCATGCTGAGGCCCAGCCCGGTGCAGCACGCCAGCTGCGGGCCACCCAACTGACCGCGTTGCGGGTGGAGTTGGAGCGCCCAGGCCTGATGGTGGCCCTGGTGGGCACCCAGCCCCCGGGGATGGAGCTTCAGCCCGCGCTGGTGGAGGCCCTGCGCGGGCCCGAATCCTTGCTGCTGCATTGGGCCCATCCCCTGCCCGCCTGGAGTGCTGGCTGGTCGTGGCCGCCGCTGTTTGAGGCCTGTGATGGCTTGATCCACCACCTGCGCACGCCCCTCTCCGCCGCCGACCTGCGCTGGCTGGAAGCCCTGCCCAGCGGCCAGCCGGCCTGGTTGCTGGTGGATCGCGGCAACCAGACCCAGGAGCCGCTGGCTGCCGAGCTGGCATCCCAGCTGGGGCCTGAATTGGCCCAGAGGTTGTTGTTTTGGGATGGACAACCCCAGAGCCTGGCGGCAAGCCTCGCCCCCTTGGCGCAGCAGCTGGCCAGCACCGCACCGGACCTGCGTCGGGGCCGCCAGCTGCGCCGGTTGCAGCAGCTCCATGGCCGCTGGCAGAGCGATTTGGAGCGGCTGCGCCGCCAGCATTTCCTGCCGCTGCAGCGCCGCACCCAGTGGCTTGTCGCTGCCGGTGTGGTGGCGGCCCCCCTGCCGAGCCTCGACCTGTTGGTGCTGGCGGTGGCCAACGGGTTGATGCTGCGGGACATGGCGCGGATCTGGAACTGCCCCTGGACCCTGGAGCAGTTGCGGGCGGCTGCCACCGAACTGGCCAAAGCCTCCCTCGCCCTCGGGGTGGTCGAGTGGAGCAGCCAGGCTCTGGCCGGGCTGGTGAAGTGGCACGGCGCCACCTGGCTGGTGGGCGGGGCGATGCAGGCCCTCAGTGCCGCTTACCTCACCCGGGTGGTGGCCCGGGCCATGGCTGACATGCTGGCCCTCTCCGTTGGCGTGCCGGAACCGGATCTGGCCGCCATCCAACGCCAGGCTCCCCTGCTGGTGTCCCGGGCTGCGGAGGCGGAAAAGCTCGATTGGGCTGCATTCCTCGATCAGGCTCGCCAGTGGCTGCGCAGCCAGTCGGCCGCGGGTCTTCCCGCCGCTGGGGTATGACGCCGGTGCCCGACTTGGATCAGCGGGTGGTGTTCGCCTTTGTGCTTACCCTGGCGGCTGGATTGTGCACGGGGCTCGGCAGCCTGTTGGGGCTGGTGTCCCGGAGGTTCAGCCCCCGGGTGCTCACCCTGTCGCTGAGCTTCTCTGCCGGCGTGATGATCTACGTCTCCTTCGTGGAGATCTTTCCCAAGGCCCGGGAATCCTTGGCGCTGGGGCTGGGGCCGGCCGCGGGTTACGCCGCCACCGTGCTGGCTTTTTTCGCGGGCATGTTGCTGATTGCCCTGATCGATAACGCCCTGCCCACCCACAACCTGGCGCTCACGGACGGGGATCAGTCCGGCGTGCAGTCGCAAACTCTGTTGCGCACAGGTTTGTTTTCGGCGCTGGCGATCGCCATTCACAACTTTCCAGAGGGCCTGGCCACCTTTGTGGGGGCCCTCTCCAGCCCTCGCCTGGGCATTGGCATCGCCATTGCCATCGCCATCCACAACATTCCGGAGGGGCTGGCGATCTCGGCGCCTGTGTATTTCGCCACCGGCAGCCGTCGCAAGGCCTTCTGGGTGTCGTTTGCGTCGGGCCTGGCGGAGCCGATTGGCGCCGTGGTGGGGTACCTGTTTCTGCGCTCCTACCTCACCCCCACGGTGATGGGTCTGGTGTTCGCCAGTGTGGCCGGGCTGATGGTCTACATCTGCCTGGATGAGCTGTTGCCGGCTGCCCAGCGCACTGGCGCCCACCATCACCTGATGATTGCTGGAGTGACGGCGGGGATGGTGGTGATGAGCATCTCGTTGGTGTTGTTGGCCTGAGGTGAACACCCTTCCTGCCGATTCCGCCGTCCAGCAGCGCTGGCCCTGGTGGCCCCTGCTGCCGCTCTACCCCTACGGCCGGCGCCGCACCCTGGTGCGCGAGCTGATCCCTGATCAGATCTGGAGCCTGGAGCAGCTGCAGGGGGTGTTCTATGTGGCGGTGCCGATCCGCATGACGGTGGTGCGGCTGCGCCAGGGGCTCCTGCTCTACGCCCCGCTGCCGCCCACCGGTGAGGTGCGCGCGGCCCTGGCTGAGCTGGAAGCCCGCTACGGGCCCGTGCTCACGATCGTGCTGCCCACCAGCTCGGGCTTGGAGCACAAGCTGCCCCTGCCAGCCCTGGCGCGGGCTTTCCCGACGTCCCAGGTGTGGGTGACTCCGCGGCAATGGAGCTTTCCCCTGCAGCTGCCCCTGAGCTGGCTGGGCTTTCCGGCCCAGCGCACGCGGGTGCTGTTTGAGCAGGGTCTGCCCCACCCCGATGAACTGCACTGGATCCCTCTGGGTCCGCTCGATCTCGGCCTGGGCACCTTCATGGAAGCGGCCTGCCTGCATCGCGCTAGCGGCAGCCTGCTGGTGACAGATGCCCTGGTGGCGATCAGCGAGGAGCCGCCAGCGCTGTTTGCCGCCGATCCCAGCCCCCTGCTCTTCCACGCCCGCGAGCGGGGTGATGATCCCTTGCTTGATACCCCTGAGCGCCGCCGTCGCGGGTGGCAGCGCCTGGTGCTGTTTGCCTCCTACCTGCGCCCGGAGCCGCTGCAGGTGCCCGGCTGGCGGGAGCTGCTCTCCGGGCTGCTGGCCCCGGGCGTGCGGGAGCGCCGCGCCTATTTCGGCCTTTACCCCTTCCGCTGGCAGCACCACTGGCAGGCGGAATTCCGGCGGTTGGTGCCGGGCGAGGGCTCGGCACTCCTGGTGGCGCCGGTGCTGGAGCGGTTGGTGTTCCCGCGCTGCCAGGCGGCCCTGCTGAGCTGGATCCGGGCCCTGGCGGCCCATCCGGAGCTGCGTTGGCTGGTGCCGGCCCACTACGACGCGCCGGTGCCCTGCAGTCCTGAACGGCTCATTGCCCTGGCCGATGCGCTCGAGGCGCGTCCCTGGGCCCCGGACAACGGCAGCTGGGCCTACCTCGCTGGGATCGATCGCGCTTTGTTGCGGCTTGGGCTGGTGCCGAATCAACCGATGCAGCCCGGAGCGATCGAGCCAAACCCTATGGACTCAGATCCTTCGGATGCCGACGAGGAGCGGCTCAGAGCTTGAGTTCGCCCGGATCAGCATCCAGCCCTGAATCCAGATCGCCACAGCCGAGCAGGCTGGTGTCGAGCTCCATGCGCTGCTCCATTTGGCGCAGGAAGTAGCCAGTCATCATGGCGGAGGCCAGCAGCCCCGCCAGATTGTCTCGGCTGGTTTGGATCTTCACTTCAAATTGCTCGCCGGGCAGCATGCCCAGCAGGCCTTGCACGTTGTGCCGAATGATGTCCTGAATGTCGCCACTGGCTGAGCGCGCCACCCGTTGCAGCACGTCCGGAGATTGCTCCTGGAGGTACTGGATCAGCGAATTGCCGCTGATCGCTTCGTTGTCGGTGGTCAGGAACTCCGGGTTGAACATCGCCGGTGTGCGCTGCGGCCGGATTGCACCCTACCCCAGCTCTCCCGCTGCACCAGGGGGGTGGCCAAGGAGGGAGAACCGTAACCAGCCGAATCGGTTAAGCGGCCAGTAGCGCAGGACCGCTGTGCCGATCACCGCCTCTCGGGGCAGGGGCCCCCACAGGTGGGAATCCAGGCTGGCATTGCGGTTGTCGCCCAGCACCAGCAGGTGATCCGGCGGCACCGTCAGGGGCTCGAGCTGGTAGTTCATTGGTTCGGCCGACCAATCCAGCGGGGCCGGAACACCGTTGCGCCAGAGCACCCCCTCGCGCACCTCCACCTGGTCGCCGGCTTCGGCCACCACCCGCTTGATCAAGGCGGCATTGGGGTCGTAACCCGCCTCGAGCAGGGCCGGCGGTGGGTGGAAGACCACCACGGAGCCAATGGGCACGGGGCGATGCAGGCGGGCCCGCAGTTTCTCCACCAACACCCGGTCCTGCAGTTGCAGCGTTGGCAGCATGGAGCCGGAGGGAATCCAGCGGGGTTCCAGCACCGCCCAGCGCAACACCAGAGCCAGCACCACCCAGGCCAGCACGGGCAACACCTGGCGGCGCAGGGCCTGCAACAGGCCGTTGGGGCTGCTCGGCTGGCTGGGGGGCGTTGGGGCCAAGGGCGCAGGGGAGGATGGTCGCTCCATCCTGTACGGCCCCGGCGTGGAGTTGGCCCGTCGCAATCTGGAGGCGGCCCTGCTGCTGCTCGGGGCCCTGATGGCGCGGGGCCTCAGCCATGCCGTGCTCTGCCCCGGCAGCCGCTCCGGGGCCCTGGCCATGGCGGCAGGGGTGCTGGAGGCCCGCGGGCTGATCCTCCACACCGCCGTGGATGAGCGCTCCGCAGCTTTTTTTGCCCTAGGCCTTGGCCGGGCCTCGGGCAGGGCGGCCGCGGTGATCACCACCTCAGGCACGGCCGTCGCCAACCTGCTGCCGGCCGCGGTGGAGGCCGATTACGGAACGATTCCACTGTTGCTGATCACGGCGGATCGGCCCGATCGCCTCAAGGGGTGCGGCGCCAACCAGACGGTCAATCAGCAGTGCTTCCTGGCGGCGAGTGTGCGCTGGCTGGGGCAGGGGGATGGCGCTGGCCTGGCCTCCATGGCCGATGGCGCGATCATCCAGTTGGCGGAAGCGGCCCTTTTGGCGACGGCATCGCCGGGCCAGCACCCAGGGCCCGTGCACCTCAATCTTCCCTTTGAGGAGCCCCTCCATGCCGATGGTTCCGCCCTGCTGGCGGCGGCCGCTCGCTTTGCATTGCCTGACTGTTTTGGGCCCGTGTCGCGAGCGCCGGCGGCAGCTCCCTCAAGTCCAGGTGGGGGGATGCCGCGCCCCGATCCGGATCGTCCCGGTGTGGTGGTGGCCGGGCCCTGGCGCGGCCTGCCCCAGCATTGGGACGCCCATGTGGCGGCGCTGCGGCGCTGGCAACGGCGCACGGGTTGGCCGGTGCTGGCCGATGGCCTGAGCGGTCTGCGCGGCCTGGCGGATCTGGATCTGGTGGCCGGTTACGACCTGCTGCTGGATGGCGCGGATCCCAGCCTCCAGGCTCCCCAGGTGCTGCGCCTGGGTCCCCTGCCGGCGAGCCGCCGCCTGCAGCGCTGGCTCGCCGGCCTGGACGCGCAGCATTGGCTGGTGAGTGAGGCCGATCCACGCGGCCTCGATCCCTTGGGCACGACCTGCCACCAGAGCGCGGCCGGGCTGGCTGGTTGGATCGCCAGCTGGTCCCATGCCACCTGGCGGGGGCAGCCCAGCTCCGCGGCCCTGCAGCTGGCTGCGGCCTGGCGGCAGCGGGAGGACGCCCTGCAGGCGAGGTTGAGCGCCGCCCTACCTCCCGGCACCCCGGGAGAGCCGGCCCTGGCGCGCGCACTGGGGAATTTGCTGCCGGCTGGCCTGCCGCTGGTGATCGCCAACAGCAGCCCGGTGCGCGACTGGGAAAGTTTTGGCGACCCGGCGGCCCCAGCCAGGCCGGTGTATGGGTTTCGGGGCGCCTCCGGCATCGACGGCACCCTGTCGATCGCCTGCGGGGTGGCGGAGGCCTTGGGCCAGGCGGTGCTGCTCACGGGGGATCTGGCCCTGCTGCACGACAGCCATGGCTGGCTGTGGCGTCAGCAGCTGCGCGGCCGCCTCACCGTGATCCTGATCAACAACGATGGCGGTGGCATCTTTGAGCAGCTGCCGATCCGCACCACGCCAGCCCAGGCCCTCGATTTTGAGCGGCTATTCGCCATGCCCCAATCGCTCGATCCGCTGGCGTTGGCGGCGGCCTATGGGGTGCCAGGGCGCCGCGTGCAGGCCGCTGCCGACTGGGAGCCCCAGCTGGCCTGGGCCCTGCAGCAGCCGTTGGCACTGTTGGAGTGGGTCAGTAATCGGCGCGTCGATGCGGGCCGGCGGCAGGAGCTGCGCAGAATGGCCGCCGTTCCCGCGCTGCAGCCGTGACGGCCTTCTCCATTCCCTCGGCGCCAGGCTCCCCAGCAGAGGATTCGCCGGTACCGGTGACCTGGCAAGCCGCGGGCTCCTACGAGGACATCCTGTTCGACCTCTGTGGGGAGAGCATCGCCCGCATCACGATCAACCGGCCCCACAAGCGCAATGCCTTCCGGCCGCGCACCGTGCAGGAGCTGTGCGATGCCTTTTCGCGGGTTCGCGACAATCCCCGCGTTGGTGTGGTGCTGTTCACCGGGGCCGGTCCCGCCCCCGACGGGGGTTGGGCGTTCTGCGCCGGCGGCGACCAGAGCGTGCGTGGCGATGGGGGTTACGTGGATGAGTCAGGCCTGCCCCGGCTCAACGTGCTCGATCTGCAGCGGCTGATCCGCAGCCTGCCCAAGGTGGTTATCGCCCTGGTGGCGGGTTACGCCATCGGCGGCGGCCAGGTGCTGCATCTGCTCTGCGACCTGAGCCTGGCGGCCGAGAACGCCGTGTTCGGCCAGACCGGCCCCCGGGTGGGCAGCTTCGACGGGGGCTTTGGCGCCGGGTATCTGGCCCGGGTGGTGGGCCAGCGCAAGGCGCGTGAGATCTGGTTCCTCTGCCGCCAGTACGGGGCCCAGCAGGCCCTGGAGATGGGCCTGGTGAATGCGGTGGTGCCTTTGGCGGAGCTGGAGGCCGAGGGGGTGCGCTGGGCGCGGGAGGTGCTGCAGCACAGCCCCACGGCGATTCGCTGCCTCAAGGCCGCCTTCAATGCCGAAACCGACGGCCTCGCCGGCATTCAGGAGCTGGCCGGCCAGGCCACCCACCTCTTCTACCGAACGGCAGAGGGTCAGGAGGGCCGCAATGCCTTCCTGGAGAAGCGCTCTCCCGATTTCTCTGACGCTTCCTGGTTACCTTGAGGGTTGACGGGGTTGATCGGGGCGAGGGATCTACCGTGGCGATGCGGTGGTGGTGATGCGGTTACTCGGCAAGACCCTTGGGTTTGGGCTCCTGTTGGTGACGGCTGGCATGCCCGGCCGGGCTGTTCCCAACCCTCCGGCTGCTGCGTTCAGCTCCTCGCCTGCCACTGCCGATCGCCATCTCGTTCTGGATCGACGCCAGCGCCGCTTGACGGTGATTGAACTGGCGGTGGATCCCACCTGGGAGCACCCAGCCACCGGTCGCCGCATCCCGCCGGGCCCGGCCAATCCCCTGGGCAGCCGCTGGATCGGGTTCCATCGCAATTGCACCGGCCGCATTGGTTTCAACGGTACGGAGCACCTGGTGGTGAAGGGCTGCGTGCGCCTGTTGGATGAACATGTGCGCGAGTTGTTCGAGCTGGTGCAACTGGGCACCCCCGTGACGGTGCTGCCTTTGCGGCGCCCGTAGAGTTGCGCCCACCTCGGTGCACCAGGTATGCGGATCTTGTTTGCGGCGGCCGAATGCGCGCCGATGATCAAGGTTGGCGGCATGGGCGACGTCGTTGGATCGTTGCCGCCGGCCCTCGCTGCCCTGGGCCACGACGTGCGCATCATCCTGCCGGGTTACGGAAAGCTGTGGTCGAAGCTGCAGGTGTCGCCCGAACCGATCTGGCGCGGCCACACGATGGGCAACGACTTCGCCGTCTTTGAGGCGCGCCATCCCACCAATGGCCTCACCCTGTATCTGGTGGGCCATCCGGTGTTTGATCCGGAGCGCATCTACGGCGGAGAAGACGAGGACTGGCGCTTCACCTTCTTTGCCAGTGCCACCGCTGAATTCTGCTGGCATCACTGGAAGCCCCAGGTGCTGCATTGCCATGACTGGCACACCGGCATGTTGCCGGTCTGGATGCATCAGGATCCTGAGATCAGCACCGTATTCACCATCCACAACCTGAAATACCAGGGTCCGTGGCGCTGGAAACTCGATCGCATCACCTGGTGTCCCTGGTACATGCAGGGGGATCACACGATGGCGGCAGCCCTGCTCTACGCCGATCGCGTGAATGCGGTGTCGCCCACCTATGCCATGGAAATTCGAACGCCCCAGTACGGCGAGCATCTCGATGGGCTGCTGAATTTCGTCAGCGGCAAGCTGCGCGGCATCGTCAATGGCATCGACACCGAAGACTGGAATCCCGCCGTTGATGCCACCCTGCCGGCTCGGTTCTCGGCCGCCGATCTCGCCCCCCGGGCTGTCAACAAACAGGCCCTGCAGGAGCGTTTCGGGCTGGTGGTGAATCCCCGTTCCTATCTGCTGGGGATGGTGAGCCGTCTGGTGGATCAGAAGGGCGTTGATTTGCTGCTGCAGGTGGCTGATCGGGTGCTGGCCTACACCGACAGCCAGATCGTGGTGTTGGGCACGGGCGATCGCACCTATGAAAGTGGCCTTTGGCAAATGGCGTCGCGCCATCCCGGTCGCTTCGCCGTGTTCCTCACCTACGACGATGCCCTCTCCCGGCTGATTTATGGCGGCAGCGATGCCTTCCTGATGCCGAGCCGCTTCGAGCCTTGCGGCATCAGCCAGATGTTGGCCATGCGTTATGGCTCGATCCCGGTGGTGCGCATGGTGGGCGGCCTGGTCGACACCGTGCCCCCCAACGATCCGCTGGCCGGTAGCGGCACCGGCTACGGCTTCGACCGCTACGAGCCGATCGACTTCTACACCGCGATCGTGCGCTCCTGGGAGGCCTACCGCAACCAGGCCAGTTGGCAGGAGCTACAGCGCCGGGCCATGGCGGTTGATTTCAGCTGGGCCCGCTCAGCCCTCGAATACGACGCCATGTACCGCGATGTCTGTGGGGTCAAGGAACCCACGCCGGAAGCTGCCGCCGTGGAGCGCTTCTCCCAGGGTCAGGATGCCGACCCCAGCCGCCGCGGCCTGGCGTCCCTGCTGAAGCGCCGTTGAATCCCCTCCGGTGAGCCCCCCCCTTGACGCGACTCGTGACGCGCCCCTAGACGCTCCCAGCTCTGCGCCGGACCCCGCGCCCTATCCAGCCCCTTATGAGGAGCCGTGGGGGCGCCTGGGTGACGATCTGCGGGCGGTTGCCGCCAGCACGGGCCTGAAGCTCCGAGAGCTCTGGCGTCGCAATCGGGAGGGGGATCTCTCGGTGCCGGGGTTTTGGCCCATCTCCTTGGCCTCCCTGTTCTGGCCCCTGCTGTTGGTCTTGGGCCTGGCCCTTGTTTTGGGGCTGATCCTGCGTTTGGCACCCGGTCAGCAGCAGCCCTCTGCGTCACGCCTTCGAGAGCCTGTTCAACAATCTGTTCAACAGGCTGGCCAGCCGCGTGCGGTGAATCCGCTCCAGGCCCCATCCGAGTTCCCAAGCCAGCCCCTATCACCGCCTCCATCCACGCCCCAGTCGCCGCCCGAACCGCTGTTGGAGCTTGATCCCCTGTTAGCCCTGCTCGCCGAGGACGACCCGCAGGCCTGCATCGCCTCGGCCCGTCCCGACCCGCAGGCGAGTCGCCTCGATCTGGAGATGGCCGCTGCCTATCAGGTTCTGCCTCCGGAGCGCCGCCAACAGCTGGCCGACCACTGGCTGCAGCGCAGCCGTGAGCTGGGCTACGAGCGGTTGCGGTTGCTGGATGGCAGTGGCACGGTGTTGGGCCAAGCGGCCCGGGTGGGGAGCGGCATGGTGCTGCTGGAGCTGTCCCCAGAGCCTCAGGCATGATCCTGGGCGTCGTCTCGCTCCCGCACCGATGACCTTGCGCCTGGCCCAGCTGCAGGAGCTCTGGGGGAGCCCCACGACGGGCTCCTTATCGGCCGCGCAGGCCGCAATCACCCTGGCCCCCAACGCGATCTGCACCGACAGCCGTCACCTCGGCCCCGGCCAACTGTTTGTGCCGCTGGTGGGCGAGCGCTTTGACGGCCACACGTTTCTGCCCGCCGCCCTGGAGCAGGGTGCCGTTGCTCTGCTGGCCAAGGCTGCCCATTTCGACGTCGCTACCCAGGCGGCGCTGATCGGGGAGGCCACCAAGGCGGGCGTGCCCCTCTGGCTGGTGCCAGACACCCTGCTGGCTTATCAGCAGCTCGCGGGCCTGTGGCGTCAGCAGCTGCCGGCGCCGGTGGTGGCGGTGACCGGTTCGGCCGGCAAAACCACGACGCGGGAGTTGATCCGGGCCGCCCTGGCTCCCTTGGGGGCGGTGACCGCCTCCAGCGGCAACAACAACAACGACATCGGCGTGCCCCTGACCTTGCTCAAGGCCAGCTCCAACGACGCGGCTGTGGTGGTGGAGATGGGCATGCGGGGTCTGGGCGAGATCGAGCGCCTCAGCTGCTGTACGCGCCCCGACGTGGCGGTGATCACCAACATCGGCACGGCCCATATCGGCCGGCTTGGCAGCCGCGAAGCGATCGCCACCGCCAAGTGTGAGATCACCGCCGGGCTGCGGCCCGATGGACTGGTGGTGATCCCAGCCGGGGATCCCCTGCTGGATGCGGCGTTGGCGCGTGCGTGGCAGGGCCGAGTGGTGCGGATCGCCCTTGAGGGCGAAGGCCATGAGGCCCAAGCCGATTGGCTGGGCCGTCTGAATGCCAGCGGGGAGACGCTTGCGGTGGCAGGTGTTGTGGTGGACGTGCCCCTGGAGGGGATCCACCACGCCCGCAATCTCTTGCTGGCCCTTGCGGTGGCGGGGGAGCTGGGGCTCGATCCCCACCGCTGGCAGCCCTTGCAGGTTGACCTGCCGGGGGGACGCAGCCGGCGCCTGGACCTAGGCGGGGTGCTGGTGCTCGATGAGACGTACAACGCCTCGCCGGAAGCGGTGCTGGCCTCGTTGGATCTGCTGGCTCGCCAACCCGGTCGCCGTTTTGCGGTGCTCGGCACGATGCTCGAGCTGGGTGAGCAGAGCCGGGCCCTGCACCGGCAGGTGGCCGAACGGGCGCGCCAACTGGACCTCGATGGCTTGGTGATCGTGGATGGGGGGGAGGAAGGGGCTGCGATGCTGGCCGCTGCCAGTGGCCTGACCCGTCTGGAGCGGGTCGCCACGCCGGAAGCAGCGGCCGCTCCGCTCCAGGGCTGGCTGGCTCCCGGAGACGTGCTGCTGCTCAAGGCCAGTCGCGGCGTGGCACTGGAGCGGCTGATTGCCCTGCTCCAGCAGGATCGCCAGCCCATGGCTGATCAGCCATGATGGCGGCGGAGCAGCATTTCACGATGTTGTGCCTTCGGGCAGAGGCCCCGGGTGGTGGTTCACTCGGGGCCTTTCCTCGATCAAGCGATTGGGCCCGGCTCAGCTGAGATACCAGCGCAGCAGCGCTGTCAGCTGGCCCACCATGCCCTTGCCCGTGAGCAGCTCGCCGGCGATGGCGGCGGCAAAGCCGAGCATGGCCACGCGTCCATTGAGCAGCTCCACTCCGGCTAGAGCCTTGGTGTTCCAAGGTTTGGGGCTGGTCATGCTGGCGCCAAAGCGCTCCACCGGCTCGTACAGAAACTTGGCTTGGTCTGATTTCTTCGGTTGGTCCGGGTTTTGCGGGCGGTCTGTGTTCTTCGGGCTCATGGGCGGGGACCTGTCCAATTTTCCTTGACCAGCTGGCGGGCCCGGCCCAGGGCCAGCGCCCCATCGGGGACATCTTTGGTGATGGTGGATCCGGCCCCCACCGTCACATTGCTGCCCAGCCGCAGGGGCGCCACCAGCACTGAATTGGCACCGGTTTTGCTGCCGGCCCCCACCACTGTGCGGTGCTTGCGCACCCCGTCGTAGTTGGCCGTGATCGTGCCGGCCCCCACATTCACCCCGGCGCCCAGGTCGGCGTCGCCGATGTAGCTGAGGTGATTCACCTTGACGCCGCTGGCCAGGCTGCTGTTTTTGACCTCCACGAAGTTGCCGATGTGGCACTGCTCGCCGACCTCCGTGCCCGGCCGCAATTGGGCGAACGGGCCGATGGCGCAGCCGTCAGCGACCCGGGCCTGCCGCAGGACGGAGTGGAGCACGGAAACGTTGGCGCCCAGCTGGCTGTCTTCAATCAGGCAACCGGGGCCGATGCGGCAGCCATCTCCGATCGCGCTGTCGCCGCGGAAATGACACTGGGGTTCGACCACCACATCCCGGCCGAAATGGGTGCCCTCACTGAGGGTGCAACTGGCGGGGTCGACGAAGCTCACCCCTTCGGCCATCCAGTGGCGCCGCAGGCGCTCCTGCAGCACGGCCTCGCACTGGCTGAGCTGGAGCCGGTCGTTGATGCCGGTGATTTCATCGGCGTCGTCCACCTCCCGGTGCATGGCCGGCTTGAGCATGGCCACCGTGTCGGTGAGATAGAGCTCGCCCTGGTCGTTGTCGGTCGTGAGCTGCGGCAACACGGCGGCCAGCTGCTTCCAGTTGAAGCAGTAGATGCCCGCGTTGGTGAGGGCGTTGCGGCGTTGCTCGTCGTTGCAGTCGCGGTGCTCCACGATCGCGCTCACCTGTCCATCGGGGCTGGCAAACACGCGGCCATAGCCGCTGGGATCGGCCAGCCGGGCGGTGAGCAGGGTGACGGCGGCGCCGCTGTTGCGGTGCTGCTCCAGCAGGGCGGCGAGCGTTTCGGGGCGCAGCAGGGGCACGTCGCCATTGAGCACCAGCAGATCGCCGTGGAAATCCCGCAACGGCTCCAGCAGCTGCTGTACGGCGTGGCCCGTGCCGTTCTGGGGCTGTTGCAGCACAAAGTCCAGGCCGCTGTGGCCCTCCAGTTCCTGTTCCACCCGTTCGGCTTGGTGCCCCACGATCAGCAGGCGGCGATCGGGCTGCAGGTGCTCACAGCTGGCCAGCACCCGCTCCACCAGGGTGGCGCCGGCCAGGGGCTGCAGCACCTTGGGCAGGGCGCTCTTCATGCGCGTGCCCTTCCCGGCAGCCAACACGGCAACGGCAAGCATGGACAGGTGCGATCGGCTGGGCCGGAATCTACGCGGGCTGCTTCAGGGGGCAGGCTGGCGGAGGCGGGCCAGATGATCCCAGAAGCCCGGGTAGGACACCGCCGCCGCCTCCGGTCGATGCAGCTGGCTAGCGCCAGCGGCAATGCCCGCGGCCACCGCCAGGCTCATCGCCACCCGGTGGTCGGTTTCGCTGTCGACCGTGGCGCCGCGGAGCTCGGTGATGCCCGTGATCGCCATGCCGTCTTCGAATTCCTCGATCCGGGCCCCCATGGCCCCGAGCTGCCGGGCCATCACCGCCAGCCGGTCGGTTTCCTTCACCCGCAGCTCCTCGGCATCGCGGATGCGGCTGACGCCCTCCGCGCAGCAGGCCGCCACCGCCAGCACGGGGATTTCATCCACCAATCGCGGAATCAGGTCGCCGCCGATCTCAAAGGCGCGCAGGGGGCCATGGCACACCTGCAGATCCCCTACCGGCTCGCCGGCCACATCGCGGGCATTGATCACCGTGATGTTGGCGCCCATCTGCTCAAGCACCTCAAGGATGCCGGTGCGGCTGGGATTGAGGCCCACGTTCTCCACCGTGAGCGCGGCGCCGGGGGTGATCGCACCGGCCACCAGCCAGAAGGCGGCGGAACTGATGTCACCGGGCACCACCACGCTCTGGCCGCGCAGGGTCTGGCCTGGCGTCAGGGTCACCATGGTGTTCCCCGCTCCGCCCACGGTCAGGTCGGCCCCGAAGGCCCGCAGCATCCGCTCGCTGTGGTCGCGGCTCTGGGCCGGCTCAATCACGGTGGTGGGTCCCGCTGCGGTGAGGGCGGCCAGCAGGATGGCGCTCTTCACCTGGGCCGAGGCCACGGGTGTCTGGATCGTGGTGCCTTGGAGCGGCTGGCCCAGCACCGCCAGTGGGGCGAAGTTGCCGTCCTTGCGGCCGTGAATCATGGCGCCCATCGCGGCGAGGGGGGCCCCCACCCGCCGCATCGGCCGGCCCCGCAGAGAACCGTCGCCGCTGAGCACGAAGTGGCGTCCCGCCCGGCCCGCCAGCAGGCCGAGCATCAACCGCATCGTGGTGCCGGAGTTGCCGCAGTCGAGCACGTCTGTTGGCTCCTGGAAGCCATCGAGGCCCACGCCCTGCACCGTCACCGGCTCGCCGGCCCGGATCCCCGACACCGTGACCCCCATGGCCCGCAGGCAGGCGGCTGTGCTGAGTGGGTCTTCGGCGGGCAGCAGGCCCTCAATGCGGGTTTCGCCCTCGGCGATCGCGCCAAACAGCAGCGCCCGGTGCGAAATCGACTTGTCGCCCGGCACCTGCACGCTGCCCCGCAAGCTGCCGCCGCCAGGCAGGCTCAGGGGGCTGGAGGCGGGGGTGGTCTCAGCCACGGGCAAGCAGGGCGCTGGTGCGGCGATCCTATGGAGTGTGCTTTCCCCCGCCGATGGCCTGGTTGCTGTCTCTGCTGCTCACCCTTGCCCTGGCTGCGCCCGCCTGGGCCGCAGGCACGGGATCCCCGCAGCAGCCTCTGCAGCGCGATGGCTACCTCTGTGAGGGGGATCCCCTGCAGGCGGAGGTGTTTGCGGGGGCCGTGGATGCACCCGGGATCGCCAACATCAGCGCGGGCACACCACCGGGGGCCTTTGTGGTGCTCCGCTGGCGCGGTGTGAGCCTGCAGCTGCCGCGCACCAACAACGCCGGCGCCCCCAGCTACACCGACGGCCGCTGGTGGTGGAGCCCGGTGGACCCGGAGCACCCCGAGTTCAGGCAGCGCCGCGGTGGGCTGAAGAGTTATGGGTGTGTGCGGGGCGAGGCTGGGCCCTGGCCTGATTAACGTCGGGACGCTGCTCTGCCTGCCCAGTTGATCCTGGCGCCGCGGGCTTACCCCAGCAGTAGCCCCGCCTCGCTGTTGGCGCTCGCTTCGGCGCTGCGCAGATCGAAGAGCAGTTCTTCGAGGCTCAGGTCTTCCAGCGCCTTGAGCCGGGCCCGCTCCAGACGCCGCTGCAGGGCATCGGTGACCTGGTCGGCTGGCGAGACCTCCTGGCCAACAGTCGGGCCCATGCCGATGCCGTCCGAATGCATCGCAGCCCCTTCTCCCAGCCCGACCAGCACCGCAGCCAGGCTGATCTCCCGCGCTGGCCGTGCCAGTTGGTAGCCACCCTGCCGGCCCCGGCGCGCCACAAGGAGTCCATGGCGCCGCAAGCGCAGCAGCAGCTGCTCCAGCATCGGCTCCGGTAGCTGCTGGGTCTGGGCCAAGGCGTGGGTTGACTGCCACTGCAAGGGGTGGGCCGCCAGCTCCAGCAAGGCCTTGATGGCATGGCTGGCCTGACGCGACAGCATCAGCCCCGCGCCGTGAGCCGCTCCAGCACGTGCTCCAGGGTGTAGCCGAACAGGGCGGGATCGGGGTCGCTGGTACCGATGTCAGCCAGGCCCAGCTCGGCCCAGCGGGCATCGATGCGCGCCTCCAGCTCGGCTGGTCGGCCCAGCGGCTCGCCCCAGGGGTGGCGCTTCTCCGGCCCGATCTTGGTGGTGGCATCGATCGCCAGACGGCCCCCCAGGCCGAGGCGCTCGCTGGCGAAGTCGAGGGTGTCGAAGGGGGTGTCTTCCAGCACGAACAGATCCCGCTGGGGATCCACCTGGGCGCTGATCGCCCAGATCACCTGGCGTGGGTCGCGGATGTTGATGCTCTTGTCGACCACCACCACAAATTTGGTGTAGGTGAACTGGGGCAGGGCGCTCCAGAAAGCCATCGCCGCCCGCTTGGCCTGGCCGGGGTAGGCCTTGTCGATGGCGATCACGGCCAGCTTGTAGCTCAGGCCCTCCATCGGCAGGAAGAAATCGACGATCTCCGGGATCTGCTGGCGCAGGATCGGCGTGTAGATGCGATTCAGGGCGATGGCGAGCATCGCGTCTTCCTTGGGAGGCCGGCCGCTGAAGGTGGTGAAGTAAATGGGATCGCGCCGCTGGGTGACGCACTGAATGCGCACCAGGGGCGACTCCTCCACGCCGCCGTAGAAACCCATGTGGTCGCCGAAGGGGCCATCGGCCAGCTCTTCGCCCGGGGTGATCGTGCCTTCGAGCACCACCTCGCTGTGGCTGGGCACCTCCAGGTTCACCGTTTTGCACTTGGCCAGGCGCACACCTTCACCGGCGTAAAGGCCGGCGAACAGCCACTCACTCAGCTGCACCGGGATCGGCGTGGCCGCCGCCATCACCAGCAGCGGGTGCACGCCAATGGCCACGGCGATCTCCAGGGGTTTGCCCAGCTCCGCCGCCTTGCGCAGGTGGCGGGCGCCGCCGCGCACGCTCAGCCAGTGCACGGTCATCGAGTTGAGGCTCTGCTGCTGCAGCCGGTACACACCCACGTTGGGGGTGCCGGTTTCGGGGTCCTTGGTGATCACCAGCCCCAGGGTGATGATCCGGCCGCCATCGCCCGGCCAGGGGCGCAGCAGCGGCAGGGCGTCGAGGTTGACTGCCTCGCCCTTGAACACCTGCTGGCGGCAGGGCGGCGTGAGATCCAGATCCGGCCGGGCCTTGAGCACATCCAGCAGCACCGAGCCAAAGCGCACCGCTTCGCGGGCGCCCTTGGGGGGGCGGGGCTGCTGCAAGAGGGCCAGGCGCTCGCCCAGGGCCTCGAGCTCCTCGGGCCGCTCCATGCCCAGGCTCCACAGCACCCGCTCCTGGGTGCCGAGCAGGTTCACCGCCACCGGCATCGATGAGCCGATCACGTTTTCAAACAACAACCCCGGCCCGCCGGCCGCCAGCACCCGATCAGCAATCGCTGCCAGCTCCAGGTCCGCGTCCACCGGGGCGGTGATGCGGCGCAGGGCGCCACGGCTCTCCAGCAGCTCCAAGAAACCACGCAAGTCCCTGCGGCTGCGCTGGCTGAACACGGGCGCGGCCATAGGGGCAGGCATTGGGGCGTTTCGGTGAAGCCACTGTGACGGATGCCCCTGATTACTGTGACGCAGCCGAGCGGTAGCCGCGTCCGTGCAGATTTCCTACTTCCACACCTCCGAGTGCGTTCCAGCCGTAAAGGCCGCAGCAGCCTGTTTGCCTGATGCCGCTGTGGTGATCGATGTGCTGCGCGCCACCACCACCATCGCCTGGTCGCTTCAGAACGGCGCCGAGGCGGTTGAGGCCTTCGCCAGCCTGGATGAACTGGAGGCGGCGGCGGCGGCCTGGCCGGCCGAAAAGCGTCTGCGGGCCGGCGAGCGAGGCGGCCAGCGGGTGGAGGGCTACGACCTGGGCAACTCGCCCCTTGCCGTGACGCCCGAACTGGTCGGGGGCAAGCGGATTTTCATGAGCACCACCAACGGCACCCGCTCCCTGGCGGTGGTCAAGCCGGTGCCGCTGCTGTTGACGGCCTGTCTGCCGAACCGCACGGCGGTGGCTCGGCGCCTGCTGGAGCACGACTGCAAGCGGGTGTGGATTGTCGGCAGCGGCTGGGAAGGTGATTACTCCCTGGAGGACAGCCTGGCGGCCGGTGCCGTGGCTTCGGCGGCCTTGGAAATGGCCGTGGCTCCCCACATCGGCGTGAGCTGCGGCAATGACGAGATGCTGGCGGCTCTGGCCCTCTGGCAGCAGTGGCGCCACGATCCGGAAACCGCCCTGCGCTCCGCCAGTCACGGCCAACGCCTGATCGGTCTGGGCAACCATGACGCCGATTTCGCCTGCTGCGCCGCCATTGACAGCCTGCAGATGGTGCCCTTCCAGGCGGAGCCCGGGGTGCTCAAGGCCAGCTGAGGGCCGCTGGTGCCCCTTGGCAGTTCCCTTACAGTTCGGCCGTTCGCTTTGGACAGTCGGTGAGCAGTTTTCTGGCGGCAGCTGTGCAGCTCACCAGCACGCCGGATCCGGATGCGAATTTCGCCGCTGCCGAAGAGCAGATCGAGTTGGCGGCCCGCCGCGGGGCCGAACTGGTCGGTCTGCCGGAAAATTTCGCCTTCATGGGGGATGACGAGCGCCGTCTGGAGCTGGCCGCCTCCCTGGCGGAGCGCTGCAGTCGGTTTCTGGTCACCATGGCGCGGCGCTATCAGGTGACCTTGCTGGGGGGTGGCTTTCCGGTGCCCGCCGGTCCCGGCCAGACCTTCAACCGGGCTGAGCTCGTCAGCACTGAAGGCCAGCTCCTCGCGCAATACGACAAGATCCACCTCTTCGATGTCGACCTGCCGGACGGCAACACCTACCGGGAATCGGCCACGGTCCAGCCCGGTGACGCGCTTCCGCCGGTGGTTGATGTGCCTGGGTTGGGGCGCATTGGCCTCTCGATCTGTTACGACGTGCGCTTTCCCGAGCTCTACCGCCATCTGGCCGCCGCGGGAGTGGATGTGCTGATGGTGCCGGCAGCCTTCACCGCCTTCACCGGCAAAGACCACTGGCAGGTGCTGCTGCAGGCCCGCGCCATCGAGAACACGGCCTACGTGCTGGCACCAGCGCAGACCGGTCTCCATTACGGCCGCCGCCAAAGCCACGGTCATGCGTTGGTGATTGACCCCTGGGGCACGGTGCTGGCCGATGCCGGTGTCGGTGTCGGTTCGGCGGTGGCTCCGATCGACCCGGGTCATGCCAAGCGGGTGCGGGCCCAGATGCCCAGCCTCAAGCATCGCCGGCCGGCCCTGTTTTAACCGTCCTGATGCGTTGGCCTGTCAGCGTCAAGTGGACATCAGCCCTAGCAGCTCTGGCCTTGGTGTTGGCGGACCTGCCGGCCTGGGCTTCGTCGTTGGCGGCCTGGCGCATCACCCGCGCCGGTCAGCTGGAGTTGCGCACCAGCCTCGACGTGCGTCCCCAGGCGTTCTTTGAAGCGGGATCAGCCCTGCGGGGGCCGCGGGTGTGGGTGGATCTGCCCGGCGCCCCGTCCCGCACCCGCACCGTGCGGGGGGGTGGTGCCGTGCGGGAGGTGCGCATCGGCCGGCCCGATGGTTTCACCACCCGCCTGGTGCTGGAGTTTGCTCCCGGCACCCAACTCGATCCGGGTGGGCTGAGGCTGGTGGGCACCGCCCGAGACCGCTGGCGCATGGAGTTGCCGGGGCTTGCCAATCAAACGGGCCTTGGTCTGGGAGAAGGGGATCTCGACGCCGCTAGCAGTGCTGTGTGGGACAGGGAGAGCACCTTCCCCACCGCCAGCACGCCCCTGTCGGCGGATGGCCTGCCGGTGGTGCCCCAAGGTCGCTTCAAGGTGGTGATCGATCCCGGCCACGGCGGTCCCGATCCTGGGGCCGTGGGCATCGGCGGGCTGCGGGAAACCGATGTGGTGCTCGATGTCTGTCTGCAGATGGCCCGGTTGCTGCAGGCTCGCGGCGTTCAGGTGCTGATGACCCGCACCTCCGAGGTGGACGTCGACCTGCCCCCCCGGGTGGCCCTGGCCAACAGCAGTGGCGCCGATCTGTTTGTGAGCGTGCACGCCAACGCCCTGAGCATGGCGCGCCCCGATGTGAACGGCATCGAAACCTTCTACTTCGAGGGGGCTGGGGCGGCCTCGCGCCGGCTGGCGGGGGCGTTGCAGCAGCAGATGCTCGCCATCTCGCCTGGCACACCGGATCGGGGCGTGCGCACGGGCCGCTTTTTCGTGATCCGCCGCACGGTGATGCCTTCGGCCCTGGTGGAGATGGGCTT
>VGQC01000018.1 GCA_016882385.1 Cyanobacteria bacterium M_DeepCast_100m_m1_067
GACGGCTGCTCAGGCTGGGGCTGATCGGGCTGCAGGGAAAGGCTCACGACGGGACCTCAGCCGATCGGGGCGGGGGCGGCCATGTCGCCGGGCAACCAGATCCGGGCACTCACGGCAAAGAGCGCCAATCCGAACAGCACCACGATGGCGGCCGGCAGCAGGGTGGAGCGAAAAAATTGCACAGCCTTGGGGGTGAGCGGGCGCCGGCCCCCATCATCGCCCCTAGTGTTCGCCAAGCTGCCCACCACGTGATGGCCCCGTCCTCCGGCACCTGGCGGCGCCTCACGGCGGTGGCGGCTGAAGGGGTGGCCAGCGGCACCCCCTACATGGTGGGCACCAAGCTGCTGCAGGGCTGGCTCACCGCCTCCGGCGTGCCCCTCGGGCTCATCGGCCTGTTGGCCTACGCCGAGCTGCCCTACACCCTGAAGATGTTTTGGGCGCCGGCCCTGGATCGCTGGCCGATTCCCTGGCCCGACCGGCGGCGGGGCTGGCTGCTGCTGCTGCAGTTGCTGCTGGTGCTGGTGATCGCCGCCATGGCCCTGCTGCGACCCAGCCAGGATCCCACCAGCCTGACGGCAATCGGCCTGATGGCCCTGCTGCTGGCCCTGGTGAGCGCCACCCAGGACATCGTGGTGGATGCCTACCGCACCGACCTGCTGCCCGAACGGGAACGCGGCGCCGGCGCCGCTGCCACCAACCTCGGCTATCGCGGCGCCATGCTGGCCATCGGCGCCGGGGGCTTCATCCTGGCCGGTCGCAGCGGCTGGCCATTGGCCTTCATCGGCTCGGCCGTGCTGATGCTGCTGGTGGTGCCCTTCACCCTGACGGCCCCGAAACTGCCACCGATCCAGCACCAGGTGTCCAGCCTGCGCCAGGCAGTGGCCGGGCCAGCTCGGGAGTTTCTGCACCGCACCGGCCCCGGCCGGGCCCTGATGCTGCTGGCCCTGGTGCTGCTCTATCGCTGGCCCGATGGCCTGCTCAACGTGATGGCCGTACCCTTCCTGATCCAGCAGGGATTCCCGCCGGAGGTGGTGGGCTCGGTGCTGGCCGGCTGGGGCATCGGCGCCACCATCGTCGGCACGATCCTCGGCGGCATCCTGTTCGCCAGGCTCGGCATGAACCGCTCCCTCTGGGTGTTCGCCCTGGTGGGTGCGGCGGGCAACCTTTCCTACTGGGGCCTGGCCAGCTTCAAGGGCGGCATGCCGGCCCTGCTGATGGCGGTGGGGCTGGAAAACCTGGGCGGCGGGCTGGTGGGCGCTGCGTTCGTGGCCCTGCTGATGAGCCTCTGCAACCCCCGCTTCTCGGCCACCCAGTACGCCCTGCTCTCCGGGGTCTACGCCCTGAGCCGCTCGGTGCTCTCCGGCCAAGCTGGTTTTGTGGCCGAAGGGGTGGGCTGGAGCAGCTTCTTCCTGCTCACCGTGGCCTCTTCCCTGCCGGCCTTCCTGCTCATGGCCTGGCTCACCCCCTGGAACGGCGACGGCGCCAAGGGGGCCTTCGATCCCGCCAAGGACCCCACCTGAGCCAAGCCCCCCACCTGATCAGGCCGGCGCCAGGCTGCCTTCCAGCCGCCGGCGCAACTGGCCGCAGGCGGCGTCGGCATCGAGGCCGCGGCTGGCGCGCACACTCACCGCCACATGGCGTTGCTGCAGGGCCTGGCGAAAGGCCTCCACCGCCCCGGGGGCCGGCCGCTGGAATTCCTCCTCGGCGATCGGGTTGTAGGGGATCAAGTTGACATGGCTCTGGAAGCCGCGCAGCAGCTGGGCCAGGGCGATGGCGTGGCGGGGCTGGTCGTTGAGCCCGCCCAGCAGGATGTATTCGAAGCTCACCCGCCGCCCGGTGATGGCCACATAGCGGCGGCAGTCGTCGAGCAGGGCCTCGAGCGGATAGGCATGGGCGGTGGGGATCAGCTCTTCGCGCAGCCGCTGATCCGGCGCATGCAGGCTCACCGCCAGGGTGAACTGGGCGCGGCCCAGGCGCTCCAGGGCCCGCTCGGCCAGGGTGGGAAGGGTTTTCGGCACCCCCACGGTGCTCACCGTGATCTGGCGCTGGGCCATGCCCAGATCGGTGCAAAGGCAGTTGATCGCATCCAGCACCGCCTCGCTGTTGAGCAGGGGCTCGCCCATGCCCATGAACACCACATGGCTGGGGCGCGCATCCATCACCTCGCGCACGCTGAGCACCTGGTCGACGATCTCGTGCACCTCCAGGGAGCGCTGCAAGCCGCCCTTGCCCGTGGCGCAGAAGCGGCAGGCCATCGGGCAGCCCACCTGGCTGCTCACGCACACGGTGAGTCGGCCCTCGGCAGGGATGCCGACGGTTTCGATGCTCAAGCCATCGTGGGTGCCCAGCAGCAACTTGGTGGTGCCATCACGGGCCACGCTGCGGTGCAGCTCGCGGGAGCGGCCGATCCAGTCGCCAGCGCCGGCGGGAGGCTGGGCCGCCAGCTGCTCGCGAAAGGCCTTGGGCAGCACACTCACCGCCTCCAGGTTGCGAGCCCCCTTGGCGTAGAGCCAGTCGTGCAATTGACGGCCGCGGAAGGCGGCCTGGCCGTGGGACGTGGCCCACTGCTCAAGCGCCGGCAGGCCCATCCCCAACAGGGGCAAACCAGGCGCAGCCGGCTCGGCGCTCAAGGCCAGATCAGCAGCCCATGCCCCAGCTTCCATTCCACGGCCACCAGGGCAATGAAGCCCAGCATGGCCAGGCGGCCATTGAGCCGCTCGGTGTGGGTGTGGAAGCCGAAGCGGGGCAGCCGGCGCTGGGGCACCGGCGTGTTCAGGCTGGTGCGAAGGGTATTAGCCATGGTGATCACTCATCGGTGAGCAGTCCCTCTTCCTGAAGACCTTCCAAAGCTGCAGGATCGGCGATCAGCTCCTCCTCCAGGGCGTCATCCAGGTTGGGGCGGGTGAACGCCGCCAATCCGCTGGCGCTGGCCTCGATGCCATGGCGGCTGCGGGTGGCCTCCAGATCGGCATCGGAGGGATCATCGAGCACCGCCATCGACGCGGCCGGAACAGGCATCTCGACGGTGTAGTCGGGACGCAGGTTCTGCATGCGGCGGTAGCCCATGGCATCTTCCTCGAGGATGTCGGGATGGGGGCCGGCCTCTGCCCGCAGCTCCTCTTCGAAGCCGCTGAAGCCGGTACCCGCCGGAATCAGGCGACCGATGATCACGTTCTCCTTGAGGCCACGCAACCAGTCGCTCTTGCCCTCGATCGCGGCTTCGGTGAGCACCCGGGTGGTCTCCTGGAAGGAAGCCGCCGAGATGAAGCTGTCGGTATTCAGCGAGGCCTTGGTGATGCCCAACAGCACCGGCGTGAATTCGGCGGGAGCCCCACCGGTGATGGCCATGGCGCTATTCACCTGCTCCACCTGACGCAGCTCGATCAGCTCACCGGGCAGCAGGGTGGTGTCCCCGGCGTCCTCAATGCGGACCTTGCTGGTCATTTGGCGCACGATCACCTCGATGTGCTTGTCGCTGATCGAGACGCCCTGGCTCTTGTAGACGTTCTGCACCTCCGTGACCATCCGGAACTGCAGCTTGGAGATCGCCTCCTGGGCCGCTTCCATCGTCGGCTTACGGCTGCGCAGGTCTTCGAAGAAGCAATCCAGCAGCTCGTGAGGGTTGATCGGGCCGTCGGTCAGCGACTCACCAGCGCTCACCTGCTGGCCATCGCTCACCATCACGTTCCGACCCATCAGGATTGGGTACTCGGTGATGGCATCGTCGTGCTCAATCACTGAGACGGTGATGGAGTCGTCGTCTTCGCCCTGCTTGATCTGCACGGTGCCGCTCTTGCGGCAGAGGATCGTCGATTCCCGCGGACGGCGGGCTTCCAGCAGTTCCTCAATCCGGGGCAGACCCTGCACGATGTCTCCGGTCTTCTGGCGCTCGAACACCAGCAGGGCCAGCCCGTCACCCCGCTGCACCAGCTCGCCGTCGCGCACGTGCAGCACCGAATCAGGCGACACCATGTAGGGGCGACCCAGGCGGATGGTGAGGGTGCTGCCGTTGATGGCCTCCACCTGCCCGCAGCAGGGGGCTTCAACCCCCTCGGCCAGCCGGTCGCCATCCACGATGCGCTGGTCGACGCCGACCTCGGGCTTGGCAGAACCCAGTTCGATGGTGCGGGTGTCGCCGTCGCGCTCCACGATCAGGCGGCGGATCGGTTCGCCATCGACCAGATCGGGGAGCTGCACCACCCCGTCTTCCTTGCAGAGGATCTGGGTGGTGGCCACCACATCACCACGCTTCACGGCGATTCCATCTTCCACCTGAAGATCGGTGTGGGTGGAGCCATGGCTGGCGTCGGAGAGGGTGTCGCGCCGCACCAGGAGGGTTTCCAGGATGGTGAGCTGCAGGCGCTCAATCGTCTTGGCCCGCTTGTCGGACACGGCCTCCACATCCACCGTCATCTGGGGGGTGGTGTCGATGGTTTCCAGGATCAGTTGCGTGCGCAGCAGCTCAACGCCATCCACGCTCTTGATGAGCTCGCCATCCTTGAAGGCCAAGCGCTGGGTGGCCTTGAGGTTCAGGGAGGGGCCGCCGGACTGCTTCACCGTGCCCAGTTCAGGCAGGTGGGCTGCATCGGGGATGGCGTACTCCTCCACTGGGCGCAACAACAGAGCGCCGCCATCCGGTGTATCGACCGCCTCGACAAACACCATGGCATCCATCTTGAGTCCCTTGGCAATCTCTTCGCCCGGGGTAGCCATCTTGCCATCGGCATATTTGGCAAGGGTTTTGCTATCGGACACCAGATGCAAGGTGCCGGAGCGCACGATGATTTCCCTCAGAATGTCGTTCTTCTGGGTCACCGAGACGATGCCAGCGGTCTGGCTGAAGATGTCCTTCACCACCTCGGTGCCAGCTTCAATCCACTGACCGTCCTCGATCATCAACAGGGAGATGTCCTTGTTGATCTCGTGGGTTTCCTGGGGGATCCACAGCAGGGTGCCGCCCTTGCTCACCTCGTAGCCGTTCTTGGCGCTGCGGGCCTTCTTGATGGCCAGGCCGGGCGCAAATTTGACGGTGCCGCCGGTTTGGGTGCGGAAACGGTCGTCAGCCAGCTCGGCGATCACTTCGCCATTGGCGATCTTGCTGCCGGGGGCCGTGTTGAGGCGGTAGCGGATGTTGTCCTTACCCTCCAGGTGCCAGATCTCTCCGGAGTGGGTGGACTCACCCACCAACTTGCAGTCCTTAAGGGTGAGGCTGGCAGTGACGATCTGCACCTCGCGGGAGTCGCCGGCGCTCTCGCGGAGGCGCACGGCTCCGCCGTATTCACTCACCAGGCGGCTTTCCGCCAAAACCTCACCGGTGGTAACGGCCTTGTTGCCCTCCACCACGGGCAGGGCATTGGGGGGCAGGTTGTAGACGTCGCCGCTGAACACCCACATCCGGCCCAGACGCTGGGCCTTGAGGGTGATGTTGCCCTGGCGGTCGGTAACCTCCTTGGGCTGAATCGCGTCCTCATAGCGCACCTGGCCAGCCAGGTCGCAAATCACATCCTTGGTGGCCTTCTCAACGCTCTTCTTGACAGCCACGCCGGCCGCAATCTGGGCCAGGATCGTGTCACCGGGAACGGTGTCGCCGTCGGCCACGAACAGAATCGAGCCGTTGACGATATCGAGCTTCTGGATCTTGCCCTTGCCAGTGGGCTTAACGGTGAGGGTGAAATCCGTTTCTGCAAGCTGGGCCTCCACGCCGTGGGGAGTCCGGAAGGGACGCACCCGGGCCTTGGGACCAAATTCAACCGTGCCATCCACCAGGGAGCGCACCACGCCGGTTTCTGCGGTCGATACACCACCGGTGTGGAAGGTCCGCATGGTGAGCTGGGTTCCCGGTTCACCGATCGACTGAGCGGCGACGATGCCGACGGCTTCGCCCAGATCCACCAGCTGGTTGTGGGCCAGCGCCCAGCCATAGCACTTGCGGCACACCGAGCGGGAGGCTTCACAGGTGAGCGGGGAGCGCACCTTCACGGTTTTCACGCCACCGGCCTCGATCCGCCGCGACAGGGGGGCGTCGATCTCGCCGTCGCGCTCCACCAGGGTTTCGCCGTCTTCGGCCACCACCGGCTCGGCCGCCAGACGGCCGATCAGCTTGCTGCCAAACTTGCCCTTCTCATCGGCGTCGATCGGGATGCTGCGGGTGGTCCCGCAATCGTCCTCGCGCACGATCACGTCCTGGGCCACGTCCACCAGACGCCGGGTGAGGTAACCCGAGTCGGCAGTGCGCAGAGCCGTGTCGACGAGGCCCTTGCGAGCGCCGTAGGAGGAGATCACGTATTCCGTGACGGTGAGGCCTTCACGGAAGTTGGTGCGGATTGGCAAGTCGATGATTTCCCCTTGCGGGTTGGCCATCAGGCCGCGCATGCCCACCAGCTGGCGCACCTGGGACATGTTGCCCCGGGCGCCGGAGTTGGCCATCATCCACACCGAATTGAGTGGATCGTTCTCGTTGAAGTTGCGGCGCACGGCCGCCACGAGACGCTCGTTGGTTTCGGTCCAGGTGTCGATCACCTTGGTGTGACGCTCCACCTCGGTGATCTCGCCGAGGCGATAGCGCTCTTCGGTTTCGGTGATCTGCTCTTCGGCTTCAGCCAGCAGGGCCGCCTTATCACCGGGGATGCGCAGGTCGTCGACGGAGATCGACACGGCCGCCTGGGTGGCGTAGTGGAAACCCAGGTCCTTCAGCTCGTCGGCCATCGACGCCGTGGCAGCGGTGCCGTGGTGCTTGTACGCCCAGGCCACCAGGTTGCGCAGGGCCTTCTTGTCGATCACGCGGTTGCGGAACGGCGGTGCCTGCTTGCTGAGGGCTTTGCTGGCGGCTACCGCGGCGATGGCGGCAGTTTCCAGGGCGGCAGCCTCGGCAGCCTTTTTGGCGCTCTTCTTGGTGGTTTTCTTGGCGGGGGTGGCGGTCATGGCTGCGCGCGGAGGAAAGACGAAAGGAGAAACGAAAAACGGGAACCCAGACCCTGGATTCGCAACGGCCGTCAGGTCGCAGCCACGGCGTCGATGATCGTGTGGTTGATCACCACGCGACCAACGGTGGTGAGCAGATAACGGCTGATCAGCGCTCCGTCTTCATCGAAACGGTCGCGGCGGTAGAGCCATTGCTCGATGCGGGTGCCATCGCTGAGGGTCTCTTCCTTCTGGGGCTGCTTGTCTTCGTCGTCGCTCTCAACCTCGCCGCTGAAGCGCACCCACACCCAGTCGTGCAGCGACAGGTGCTTTTCTTCAAAGGCATCGATGACATCATCGAGGCTGGCGAAGGTTTTGGCACGATCGCCAAACTCGGGCTTCACCGAGCCGGGCTGCTCCGCCGTGAGGTAGTAGGCGCCGAGCACCATGTCCTGGGACGGCGTGATGATCGGCTCACCGGTGGCGGGCGACAGGATGTTGTTGCTGGCCAGCATCAACATGCGGGCTTCGGTCTGCGCCTCAATCGCCAAGGGCACGTGCACGGCCATCTGGTCACCGTCGAAGTCGGCGTTGAAGGCGGGGCACACCAGCGGGTGCAGCTGAATGGCGCGGCCATCCACCAGCTTCGGCTCGAAGGCCTGGATGCCGAGGCGGTGCAGGGTCGGAGCGCGGTTGAGCAGGATCGGATGCCCTTCGATCACCTCCTGCAACACCTGCATCACCTCATCGTCGGCGCGCTGGATCAGCTTCTTGGCCGCCTTGATGTTGTTGACGATGTTCTGGCGGATCAGGCGATGGATCACAAACGGCTGGAACAGCTCAATCGCCATCTCCTTGGGCAGACCGCACTGGTGCATCTTCAGCTTGGGGCCCACCACGATCACGGAACGACCGGAGTAGTCGACCCGCTTGCCGAGCAGGTTCTGACGGAAGCGACCCTGCTTGCCCTCAATGATGTCGCTGAGCGACTTGAGCGCCCGGTTGTTCGCACCTACCACGGTGCGACCGCGGCGGCCGTTGTCGATCAAGGCATCAACAGCCTCCTGCAACATCCGCTTTTCGTTGCGGACGATAATCTCGGGGGCCAGGATCTCCTGCAGCCGCGCCAGGCGGTTGTTGCGGTTGATGACGCGGCGGTAGAGGTCGTTGAGGTCGGAGGTGGCAAAGCGACCGCCGTCGAGCTGCACCATCGGACGCAGATCCGGGGGGATCACCGGGATCACATCCAGCACCATCCATTCGGGCCGCGCGCCGGTGGCGATGAAGTTGTCGATCACCCGCAGGCGCTTAATAAGTTTGGCTCGTTTCTGGCCCTTGCTGGCGGCGATCTCCTCCCGCAGCTGCTCAGCCGTTTCGCTGAGTTGGAGATCTTCAAGCAGTTGCTTCAGCGCCTCAGCGCCGATGCCCACCATGGGCTCATTCTCGATCTCCGAATCCTCGGCATAGATCTGATCTTCGATCTCCAGCCACTCGTCTTCGGTGAGCAGCTGCTTGTAGGTGAGATCCTTGTGGTCGCCCGGATCGAGCACCACGTAGCAGTTGAAGTAAACGATCTGCTCGACATCGCGCAGCGGCATGTCCAGCAGGATCGCCACGTAGCTGGGAATGCCCTTGAGGTACCAAACATGGGACACGGGTGCCGCCAGCTTGATGAAGCCCATGCGGTGGCGCCGCACCCGGCTCTCGGTCACCTCCACGCCGCAGCGCTCACACACGATGCCGCGGTGACGCACCCGTTTGTATTTGCCGCAGTGGCATTCCCAATCCTTGGACGGGCCAAAGATCTTCTCGCAGAACAGCCCGTCCATCTCGGGCTTCAGCGTGCGGTAGTTGATGGTTTCGGGCTTGGTGACTTCACCCACCACCTGACCGTTGGGCAGCGTGCGCTGCCCCCACTGCATGATCCGCTCAGGCGACGCCAAGGTGATCTTGACGTAGTCGAAGTGGTTTTCGGTGCGGAGGTTGCTGTTGGACATCGGCTTGGAGCTCGCGGAGATCGAGAGAGGAAGGAGTGGCACGGCAACGCCCAGAGGAGCGGTCCGCGATCAATCAGCGATCAGTCGTCGTCATAGTCCGCGACGCCGAGGGATTCGTAGGTGGGGCGGCTGGGGGTGCTGCGGCGGGGGTTGACGTCCTGCATCAGATCCACTTCTTCGCCAGCGTCGGTGTACACCGCGATGTCGAGACCCAGCGACTGCAGCTCGCGCATCAGCACCTTGAACGACTCGGGAGTGCCGGGGCGGGGAATCGGCTTGCCCTTGACGATGGCGTTGAGCGCCTCGTTGCGGCCCTGCATGTCGTCGGACTTGACGGTGAGCAGTTCCTGCAGGGTGTAGGCGGCGCCGTAGGCCTCCAGGGCCCACACCTCCATCTCACCCAGGCGCTGGCCGCCCTGCTGGGCCTTACCGCCCAGGGGCTGCTGGGTCACCAGCGAGTAGGGGCCGGTGGAGCGGGCGTGGATCTTGTCGTCCACCAGGTGCACCAGCTTGAGGATGTGGGCATAACCCACGGTCACCGGCTGGTCGAACGCTTCGCCGCTGCGGCCATCGATCAACTGGATCTTGCCAGGGTTTTCCGGGTCGTAGACCCAATCCTTGCCAGGCAGTTTCGCCGCCTCTTCCAGGTAGGCCTGCACCGTCTGCTTGCTCTTCTCGGCACCGTGCATCTCGTCGAAGGGCACCACCTTGACGCGGCAGTCGAGGTGGGATGAGGCCCAGCCCATCAGGCATTCGAACACCTGGCCCACGTTCATGCGGCTCGGCACACCCAGGGGGTTGAGCACGATGTCGATGGGGGTGCCGTCAGGCAGGTAGGGCATGTCCTGCTGGGGCAGGATCCGGCTGATGATGCCCTTGTTGCCGTGGCGGCCGGCCATCTTGTCGCCCACCTGGATCTTGCGGCGCTGGGCCACATAGACCCGCACCACCATGTTCGCGCCCGGCGGCAGCTCGTCACCCTGCTCGCGGGTGTAGATGCGCACGTCCACGACGCGGCCCCGCTCGGTGCTGGGCACCCGCAGCGAGTTGTCGCGAACATCGCGGGCCTTCTCACCGAAGATCGCGCGCAGCAGCTTCTCTTCGGGGGGCTGGTCGGATTCACCCTTGGGGGTCACCTTGCCCACCAGGATGTCGCCGCTCTCGACGTAGGCGCCGATGCGGATGATGCCCATCTCGTCGAGGTGACCGAGGCTCTCCTCGGCCACGTTCGGGATCTCCCGGGTGATTTCCTCGGGTCCAAGCTTGGTCTGACGGGCCTCGATCTCGTACTTCTCGATGTGCACCGAGGTGTAGAGGTCGTCGTGCACCAGCCGATCGCTCAGCAGGATGGCGTCCTCGTAGTTGTAGCCCTCCCAGGGCATGTAGGCGATCAGCACGTTCTGGCCGAGGGCGATCTCGCCGCCCTCGCAGGCGGAGCCATCCGCCAGCACCTGGCCGGCAATCACCGTGTCGCCCTGGCGGACGATCGGGCGCTGGTTCAGGCAGGTGTCCTGGTTGGAGCGCTGATACTTCTGCAGGTGGTGCACGTGGTCGGTGCCCTGGTCATCGCGGATGACGATGGCGGTGGCATCCACAAAGGTGACCGTGCCGTTGACCCGGGTGATCGGCACCATGCCGGAGTCGCGGGCGACCTGGGTTTCCAGGCCCGTGCCCACCAGGGGGCGCTCGGGGCGCAGCAGGGGCACTGCCTGGCGTTGCATGTTGGAGCCCATCAGGGCCCGGTTGGCGTCGTCGTGCTCCAGGAAGGGGATCAGGGAGGTGGCCACCGAGATCACCTGAACCGGTGAGAGCTGGACGTAATCCACCTGCTCGGGCGGCACCTTCTCAAAGTCCTGGCGGTAGCGCACCGGCACCAGCTCGGCGGTGATCCGGCCGTCCGCGTCGGTCGGCACGTCGCCGGGGGCAACGCGGCACTCGTCCTCCAGGTCGGCCGAGAGATAGAGGGGATCGCCACTCTTGTGGACGATGCCGTTCTCCACCTTCCAAAACGGGGTTTCGATGAAGCCGTACTCATTCACCCGGGCGTGGGTCGCCAGCGAACCGATCAGGCCGGCGTTCGGACCTTCCGGCGTTTCGATCGGGCAGATCCGGCCGTAGTGGGACGGGTGGATGTCGCGCACGGCAAAGCCTGCCCGCTCGCGGGTCAGACCGCCTGGGCCGAGGGCGCTGATGCGGCGCTTGTGGGTGAGCTCCGCCAGGGGGTTGGTCTGATCCATGAACTGGCTCAGCTGGCTGGAGCCGAAGAACTCCTTGATCGCCGCCACCAGGGGCTTGGGGTTCACCAGCTGGGCGGGGGTGAGGCTCTCGGTCTCACCGACCGTCATCCGCTCCTTGATGATGCGCTCGAGACGGTTCAGGCCGACCCGCACCTGGTTCTGCAGCAGCTCGCCTACGGAGCGCACCCGGCGGTTGCCGAGGTGGTCGATGTCGTCGAGGCAGGCACCGCCCACATCGAGCTCGAGGTTGATCAGGTAGTCGATCGTGCTGAGCACATCCTCAGGGGTGAGGGTGCGCACCGCATCGGGGATGGTGAGACGCAGCTTCTTGTTGATCTTGTAGCGGCCCACCCGGCCCAGGTCGTAGCGCTTGGGGTCGAAGAAGCGGCTGTGCAGCAGGGTCTGGCCGCCGCTGACGGAGGGAGGCTCACCCGGACGCAGCTTTTTGTAGAGCTCCAGCAGGGCCTGGTCTTCCGAGGAAATGCCCTCGTCGTTGGCCGCCTCGATCGACTTCTGGTAGTACTCAGGGTGCCGCAGCTTGTCGAGCACGTCGTTGTCAGACAGGCCGATGGCCCGCATCAGCACGTGGGCGTTGATCTTGCGGGTCTTGTCGACGCGAACGTGCAGCAGGTCGTTCTTGTCGGTCTCGAACTTCAGCCAGGCACCGCGGTTGGGGATCAGGCTGGCGTTGAAGGTCTTGCGGCCATTCTTGTCCTGCTCGTCCTTGAAATAGACGCCAGGCGAGCGCACGATCTGGTTGACGATCACGCGCTCGGCGCCATTGATGATGAACGTGCCGCGTTCGGTCATCAGGGGCAGTTCGCCGATGAACACCTCCTGCTCCTTGATTTCGCCGGTCTCCTTGTTGACCAGGCGGCAGGTGACATACATCTGGGACGCGAAGGTCGCGTCGCGACGCTTGGCCTCTTCCACGTCGTGGCGCGGGCGCTTCAGGCGGTACTCGCTACCGATGAAGTGCAGCTCGAGCTTGCCGGTGTAGTCGGTGATCGGCGAAAAGCTCTCGAGCTCCTCGATCAGCCCCTTCTCCAGGAACCATTTGAAGCTGGCGCGCTGCACCTCCACCAAATCGGGCAGGTAAGTAGCGGTCTTAGCGACCTGGATCGCGCTGCTCATGCGGTGAACCTGCAGGAACGGGTGGAAATGGACTGGCCGGCGGGGCGCCCCATGGCGGGCGCTGCTGTCTTGACGGCCCGCAGCCGCCCACACGAACAGCCGCTCCCCGAACGGAGAACGGCTGCCCGAGGGGGCTTGCTCAACGGGATTGCTTCAAGACTGCAGACGTCGACAACAAGCAGCGCTACCGCTTCCAGGCCAATGAAACATCATACATTGTGAAGGGGTAGCCGGAACAGCTCGGCCGCATTGGAAGTGCTGGTATGGGCCACTTCCGTGAGGGTTTCCCCACGCAGCTCGGCCACCCGCGCCGCCACCGACGCCACGAACGCTGGCTCGTTGCGTTTGCCCCGCCGGGGCACCGGCGCCAGGAAGGGGCAGTCGGTTTCCACCAGGAAGCGATCCGCGGGCACCTGCCGGGCACAGGCATGGGTGGCCTCGGCCTTGGGGAAGGTGACGGTGCCGCTGAAGCTGATGTAAAAACCCAGCGCCAGGAACCCCTCCATTTCCTCGGGGTTGCCCCCCCAGCAATGCATCACACCGCGGGGGCAAGCTCCGCGATCCGCCCGCTGGCGCAGCAGAGCCAACATCGGCTCGGCCGCATCACGGCAGTGCACAATCACCGGCAGATCCAGCTCCACAGCCAGATCCAGCTGGGGCTCCAGCATGGCGAGCTGCTGCTCGAGGTTGTGGTCACGAAACAGGTCGAGGCCCAGCTCGCCAATGGCCACCACGCGGGAATCGGCCTGGGCAGCCTGACGCAGCACGCCAGCGGTGTCGTCGCGCCAGTGCTCGGTATCGAGAGGATGGACTCCCACGGAATAGCGCAACTCGGGAAAGCGATCGGCTAGGGCCCGGATCGCTGGAATCTCCGAGGGTTCCACGCAGGCATGGACCAGGGCCTGCACGCCGGCATCCCGCCAGCGCTGGGCCACCTCCTCGAGGTCGTCGTCGAAATTGCGGAACACGATGTGACAGTGGCTATCGACCAGCGCCGCTGGAGTCACAGCTGTGGCTGGGCTCAAAGCTGTCGCTGGGCTCAGAGCCATGGCACAACAAAAATCCTGGGGGTGGCACCCATTGTGGCCATCCCCAGGATCTGCTGCCTCGGGGGGCACCCGAGGCTCAAGGCGTCGACGCAGGCGCTCAGGCCTTGGCAGCCACAGCCGGCTCGATCACTTTTTTCACGGCCGCGCTGAGGCGCGACTTCTGGTTGGCGCCGGTGTTGCTGTGCAGCACGCCCACCTTCACGGCCTTATCGATTTTGCTGAAAGCGGCATTCAGGCTGGTCTGAACAGCCGTCTTGGCGGTCTCGCCAGGCGCCTGGCTGTAGGCGGTGCAGGCGCTGAAGCAGCGCTTCATCAAGGTGCGCAGGGACGACTTGTAGGTGCGGTTGCGGAGGCGGTTGCGCTCGGCAACGTCAATGCGCTTCTTCGACGACTTGTTATTGGCCACAGGCGGACGGACGCTGGTTCGGCAAACGAGGATCCTACCGCCAGGCTGCCCAGCGGCGCCCAAAACCTTGCCAAGCCAGTGCCGCACTAGCTTGTCGAGGTGTTGCCGCCAGTCCTGCCCCGTGGTCGCGTCGCCTGCCGCTCTGTCGATCACCTGCCTGCGGGATAACGGTCGCAGCCCAGCGGCCGAACGCCTCGCCGCCATCGCCGAACGCACCAGCGGCGGCCGCATGCAGGAGGAGATGGCCCGTGTGGAGGCGATCCTCACCCAGGTGCAGACCCAGGGCGATCAAGCCCTGCTGGAGCTGACCGAACGGTTTGATGGCGTGCGGCCCGATCCGCTGCGCATTCCGCGCGAACGGCTGGCGGCGGCATGGCAGGCCACACCCGCGCCGCTGCAGGAGGCCCTGCGACTGGCCCATCAGCGGATCCTGGCCTTCCACCAGCAGCAACTCCCCGCCGACCTCGCCATCACCGGTCCCCACGGCGAACAGCTGGGCCGGCGCTGGCGACCGGTGGAGCGGGCTGGCCTGTATGTGCCTGGGGGGCGAGCGTCCTACCCCAGCACCGTGCTGATGAATGCCGTGCCAGCGCGCGTGGCCGGGGTGCAACGGTTGGTGATGGTGACGCCCCCAGGCCCCGGCGGAGAACCCAACGCCACCGTGCTGGCGGCCGCCCACCTGGCCGGTGTGGAGGAGGTGTACCGGGTGGGCGGCGCCCAGGCGATCGGCGCCCTGGCCTATGGCACCGAAACCATTCCGCGGGTGGACGTGATCAGCGGCCCGGGCAACCTCTACGTGACCCTGGCCAAAAAGGCCGTGTATGGCCGGGTGGCGATCGATTCCCTCGCCGGCCCGAGCGAGGTGCTGGTGATCGCCGACCACACCGCCCGCGTCGACCAGGTGGCAGCCGACCTGCTGGCCCAGGCCGAACACGACCCCCTGGCCGCAGCGATCCTGCTGACCACCAGCGCCAGCCTGGCCGCGGCCCTGCCCGCAGCGCTGGAGGCCCAGCTTGAGAACCACCCCAGGGCCGAGATCACCCGCACGGCCCTCAACGACTGGGGCCTGATCGTGGTGTGCGACAGCCTCACCCAGGCGGCCCGGCTCAGCGACTGTTTCGCGCCCGAGCACCTGGAGTTGCTGGTCGAAGACCCGGAGCCCCTGGCCGAGCAGATCCAGCACGCCGGCGCCATCTTCATGGGGCCCTACACACCCGAGGCCGTGGGCGACTATCTCGCCGGCCCCAACCACACCCTGCCCACCTCCGGCACGGCACGATTCGCCGGCGCCCTGAGCGTGGAGACCTTCCTGCGCCACACCAGCTTGATCCGGTTCAACCGGGAGGCCCTGGAGGCCACCGGGGCCGCCGTCATCAGCCTGGCGGAGAGCGAAGGACTCCACAGCCACGCCGAATCGGTGCGGCGCCGGCTGCAGAGGTAAACCCGCGTCAGCGCTTCACCAGATCGCGCACCCGCGGCTGGCCATCCACGATTTCACCCACCAGCACCTGGTCGGTGATGTTGACGAACAGGCCGTTCTCGAGCACGCCGGGCAGGTTGTTGATCGCCGCCTCCAGACTGGCCGGATCGCTGATGCCACCGGCGAATTTGACGTCCAGCACCAGGTTGCCCTGGTCGGTCACCACCGGGCCAGCCTTCTTCACGGCCATGCGCAGCTGGGCATCACCGCCCATGGCGGCGAGCTCGGCCTGAACCTGCCGCCAGGCGCCAGGGAGCACCTCCACCGGCAGCAGGAAGCCCAGGTTGAGCGTGTCGACAAGCTTGGTGGCATCCACCACCACCACAAAGCGCTCGGCGCGGCGGGCCACCAGCTTCTCCTGCACGTGGCAGGCGCCACCGCCCTTGATCAGCTGGAAGGAGGGATCCACCTCATCGGCGCCGTCGATGGCCAGATCGATGCGCTCGATCGCATTCAGGCTCTTGAGCGGAATGCCCAGCTCGGCGGCGAGAACCTCCCCCTGAAACGATGTGGTGACACCCACCACATCGGTGAGTTCGCCGCTGTTGAGCTTCGCCCCGAGGGCCTGGATCATCAGGGCCGCGGTGGAGCCGGAGCCCAGGCCCACCACCATGCCGCTGCGGATCTGCTCGGTGGCAGCCGTGGCCACGGCCTGCTTCATCCGGTCCTGCAGGTCCAACATCCAGTGCTCCTCTCTCGGGCCGCGACCGTAGCAGCGTTCATCCGGCGTGGGGCAACGCCGCAGGCTTGATCGTGAGGCTGAGCTCCCGCTGGCCGCGGACCACGGTCAGCGGCAGGGGCTCGCCAACGCTGCTGCGTTCCACCCGCTCGAGCAGGCTGGCCGGATCGGGCACCGGCTGATCGGCGACGCCCACCACCAGATCGCCGCGACGCAGGCCCGCCGTTTCCGCCGGACTGGACGGCAGCACCCGCTGCACCAGCGCCCCATCCCGCTCAGGAAGCTGCAACAGGGCGTCGGGGTCGCGGTTGTTGTCGCGGGCCCGACGGGCGGTGAGCGGCACCAGCTGCAAACCGAGATAGGGGTGCACCACTTGGCCGCCGGTGCTGAGCTGGGTGGCCACCCCTCGGGCCAGGTTGATCGGAATCGCAAAGCCCAGGCCAGCGCCAGGGCCTGAGCGCACCAGCGTGTTGATGCCGATCACCTCACCCGTGGCATTGATCAGCGGCCCCCCAGAGTTGCCGGGGTTGATCGCGGCGTCGGTCTGGATCAGGTCGAGGCGCTTGTCGGCGAAACCGAGGCTGTTGATGTTGCGGTGCAGGCTCGACACGATCCCCAGCGTCACCGTGCGCTCCAGGCCGTAGGGGCTGCCCATGGCAATGGCCCAGTCGCCCACCTCCAGGGCTTCGGAATCCCCAAGGGGCGCGGCGCGCAGCTCCCGAGAGCCAGGAATTTTGACCACGGCCAGATCGGTGACCGAGTCGGCCCCCACCACAGCCCCATCCACGTGCCGGCCATCGGCCAGGGTCACCTCAACGCTGTCCACCTGGTCGACCACGTGGGCATTGGTGAGCACCAGGCCCTTGCCGGCATCGATCACCACCCCGGATCCCTGGCCCCGCTCGCGCATGCTGCCGGAGGGATCGCCAAACAGGTCGCGCAACAACGGATCCAGCAGGGCGGGATCAAAGGGCTGGCGGGCCACCTCCCGCTCGGTGTCGATGCGCACCACCGCGGGGGCCACGGCCCGGGCCGCATCGGCCACAAAGCTGTGGGGACTCGTTGGAAGCACGGGAGCGGCGGGCGTCTCCAGCGCCAGGGCTGCAGATTGGCCACCCCCCCAACTGGCGTCCCAGGCGACCACCAGGCCAACTGCCGAGCCCAACCAGAGCAGGGGAACCAGCAGCACGGAGCAAACCCTCACCCACACCCGCTTCATCAACAACCCGTTCACGGCAAAGGGGCAGCGGCCCAACAATCTCGGTTCTGAGGCTAGAGACGCCGCCAACGCAGCAGGGTGAACTCAGGCAGGCCCATCCGTCTAAGTTGGTGTTTGATCGCACAGGCGGCCATGGCAGCAATCCCCCCCGGCACCCGCCAGCTGTGCACGCTCTGCCAGGTGGAGATCCAGGGCATGGTCGGCGGCAACGACCTGGTGCACTTCAGCCAGGGAGCCCCGGGCACACGCGCCAAGCTGTGGGCCAGGGTTTGCCAATACCTGCGCACCGACGAGCAGAAGGGCCAGTGCCTCAACCAGGACGCCGGCCAGCGCGGCACCGTGCAGCCCAGCGACTACTTCGCCGAAGCCCCCGTGATTGAGTTGCCTCCCTTGGGCGGCATTGGGCCTGGGACAGACCATCCCCTAGGGTGACCACTTGCCCGGCGGGCAATCCCAAACGTCACGGTTCAGCCATGCGCCCAAGGGTGCATGCCACAGACCGGGCGGATGGGCAGTTTTCAAGACTGCAAAAGCCGGCGGGCCTCCTGCCCCCAGCCCAATTGCAGCGTTGCCCCACCCCCTCCTGCCCGATCTGGAGCGCCTGGCCCAAGCGGCTGTGGCGAATGCCGGCTTCGCGCTCAAGGGCGTGCATCTGTTCACCCACCGCATCCCCATGACGGTGCAGGTGCTGGTGCAACGCGCCGATGGCAGCGACATCAGCCTCGATGAGTGCGCCTCCCTGAGCGCGCCCCTCGGCGAGGCGATCGAGGCAGCCGAGCTCCTCGGCGACGCCTATGTTCTGGAGGTCAGTAGCCCTGGCGTCAGCGACGATCTGCACGACGACCGGGATTTCCGCAGCTTTCGCGGATTTCCAGTGGCCGTGCACTGCCGCGACAGCAAGGGCCTTGCAGTGCGGCGCGAAGGGCTCCTGCTGGAGCGCGATGCAACGGATGTGCACCTCAACATCCGCGGCCGCACCCAGCGCATCCCGCGGGACTCGGTGATCAGCGTCTGCCTGGTCACCCCGACCCAGGCCAGCTGACCCGCCACTGAACCGCTCCCTGACCATTTCTCACCCCTGATCCATGGCTCTGGTACTGCTCCCCGGTCTGAACAACCTGATCGAGGACATCAGCGACGAGAAGAAATTGCCGCCCGCCGTTGTGGAGGCCGCCCTGCGGGAAGCCCTGCTCAAGGGCTACGAGCGCTACCGCCGCACCCTGTATCTGGGAATCAGCGAAGACCCTTTCGAAGAGGACTACTTCTCCAACTTTGATGTCGGCCTCGACTTGGAGGAGGAGGGATACCGGGTGCTGGCCTCGAAGATCATCGTCGAGGAGGTGGAGAGTGAAGACCACCAGATTTCCCTGGCCGAGGTGCAACAGGTGGCCGATGACGCCCAGGTCGGCGACACCGTCGTGCTCGACGTCACTCCCGAAAAAGAAGAGTTTGGGCGCATGGCAGCCGCCACCACCAAGCAGGTGCTGGCCCAGAAGCTGCGTGACCAGCAGCGCCGCATGATCCAGGAGGAGTTCGCCGACCTCGAAGACCCCGTGCTCACGGCCCGGGTGATCCGCTTCGAGCGCCAGAGCGTGATCATGGCTGTGAGCAGTGGTCTGGGCAGGCCCGAGGTGGAGGCTGAGCTCCCCCGCCGCGACCAACTACCCAACGACAACTACCGGGCCAACGCCACCTTCAAGGTGTTCCTCAAGGAGGTGAGCGAGGTGGCCCGGCGAGGGCCCCAACTGTTTGTGAGCCGGTCCAATGCCGGCCTGGTTGTGTACCTGTTTGAAAATGAGGTGCCCGAGATCCAGGAGGGCTCGGTACGGATCGTGGCTGTGGCGCGGGAAGCCAATCCCCCCTCCCGCTCCGTGGGGCCGCGCACCAAGGTGGCCGTGGATTCGGTGGAGCGCGAAGTCGACCCGGTGGGTGCCTGCATCGGCGCCCGCGGTTCCCGCATCCAGCAGGTGGTTAACGAGCTGCGCGGCGAGAAGATCGACGTGATCCGCTGGTCGCCCGACCCGGGCCAATACATCGCCAACTCCCTCAGCCCGGCGCGCGTGGACATGGTGCGGCTGGTGGACCCGGAAGGCCAGCACGCCCACGTGCTGGTGCCCCCCGACCAACTCAGCCTCGCCATTGGCCGCGAAGGGCAAAACGTGCGTCTGGCGGCCCGCCTCACCGGCTGGAAGCTCGACATCAAGAACGCCAGCGAATACGACCAGGCCGCCGAAGATGCCGTGGTGTCTGAGCTGATCGCCCAGCGCCAGGAAGAGGAAGCTCTCCAAGCCGAAGTCGAAACCCGCCTCGAGATCGAACAGGCGGCCCGGGCCGAGGAAGACGCCCGCCTGCGGGAGCTCTATCCCCTGCCTGAAGACGAGCAGGAACTTGGCGAAGACGGCCAAGATTTTGTTGAAGAGGAGGCTGTGGCTGAAGAGGCCGTCGCCGAGGATGAGGCCCGGTGACGCCCCGGATCGTGCTTCGGCGCTGTGTGGCCTGTCGTGCGCTGCTGGATCGCCAGCTGCTCTGGCGGGTCATCCGGCTGGCCGAAGGAGGAATCGGATTGGACCAGGGCATGGGCCGCTCGGCTTACCTCTGTCCCAATCCGGCGTGCCTGGAAGAGGCCACACGACGCAAGCGTCTGCAACGGGCCCTGCGCTGTCAGGTTGCAGATTCCATCGTTGAAACCCTGCAAAAGCGCCTAACACCCGGCGCTGATCTCGCCTCTAAGGCAAGATGAACATTGGCCGCAGAGTGCGTGCGGCCTGGTGTGCCCCTTGGCCCCGCTTGGCGGCCCCTGGGCCCCGACCCGGCGGCCCCTTGGGCCCCGACCCATGGAGACCTGAATGACCAGCAGCGGCAAAGTCAGAATTTATGAGCTGTCCCGGGACATGGGCCTGGAGAACAAGGACGTGCTCGATGCCGCCGAGAAGTTGGGGGTTGCGGCCAAGAGCCACAGCAGCTCGATCAGCGACGACGAAGCGTCCCGGATCCGCTCCCTGATCGATGCGGGCAGCAACGGCAACCGGGCGGCGGCCGCTGCCCCCACCGCCCCGCCGAAGGCGATTCTCTCGGTCAAGAAGGCTGTCAGTGACGCCGCCGGCGCAGTGCCCGCCGCTCCCAAGCCTGCCGCCAGCCCACGGCCAGCGACTCCAACCCAATCGGCTGCTGCACCACCCATGGCCGCGAAGCCCGCCATGCCCCCGGCCCGGCCCGTGGCGGCCAAGCCAGCCAACCAACCGCCTTCCCCGAGCAAACCGGCTGCTCCCAGCAAGCCTGTCGTGGTTAGCAAACCTGCAGTGGTTAGCAAACCTGCGGCAGCGAGCAAGCCCCCGGCACCCAGCAAGCCCGCAGCACCGGCCCGGCCTTCGGCGGCCGCGCCGAGCAAGCCAGTTGTGATTGCTTCCAAACCCGCTCGCCCGGGCACCCCACCCCCGGCTCGCCCAGCCGCGGCAGCTCCCACACCAAGCCGCAAACCGGAACTGCCCGTTCGCCCCGCCCCCAGCAAGCCTCAACTGGTGGGTCGTCCCACCAGCAGCCCCGCCGGCACCGGCACCAGCAGCCGCCCCGCCTCTCCGGCGGGCCGCCCGCCGCTGAGCCAGCGGCCGGCACCACCCCAGCGACCTGGAGCTCCGGCCCCCGTTCGCCCTGGCATGCCTGGGGCACCGGGCCGTCCCGGCCCAACCCCTCTCGAGCTGGTCGGCAAACCGATTCGCCGCGATAGCGCCGGCCCCGGAGCCCCTGGGCGCCCCGCCGCCCCGGGCCGCCCAGGCATGCCGGCCGGCATGCGCAAGCCGATGGCCCCTGGCGAGCTGATGCAGCTCCAGAAGCCCTCCGGCCGTCCCACAGCTCCACCGCCACGACGCCCCGGGGATCGGCCCGAAGCCGGTGCACCATCCAGCCCGGGCACGCCCGATCTGGTGCGCCCCAGCGCCACCGCACCGGCCGCGCCGCGGCGACCTGGCTTCCGGGCTCCCACGCCAGCTGGTGCAGCAGGACGCCCCCGTCGACCCGACTGGGACGACAGCGCCAAACTGGAGGCCCTGCGCAGCCGCACGCCGCAAAAACAGCGCACCAAGGTGCACATCATCGGCGAAAACGATGATGCGCTCACCGCCGAAACCGGCGGTTACGCCGGCGAACAGGAAGCCTTCGTGCTGCAGGCCAGCCTGGCCCGCCCCGCCAAGCCCCGCACCGCCGCCACCCCTGCCGCCAAGCCCATTGCGGCGATGCGGAAGCGCAAGAAGGAAACCACCCGCCAGCGGCAGCGCCGCCGCGCCATGGAATTGCGGGCCTCCCGCGAAGCCAAGGCCGTGCGGCCCGAGATGCTGATCGTGCCGGAGGGCAACCTCACGGTGCAGGAGCTGGCCGAGAAACTGGGCGTTGAGAGCTCCGAAATCATCAAGAGCCTCTTCTTCAAGGGGATCATCGCCACGGTCACCCAGAGCCTCGACCTCTCGACGATCGAAGCGGTGGCCGAAGAATTCGGTGTGCCGGTGCTCGAGGACGACGTCGAGGAAGCCGCCGCCAAGACGGTGGAAATGATCGAGGAGAGCGACCGCGACCACCTGATCCGTCGCCCGCCTGTGGTCACCGTGATGGGCCACGTCGACCATGGCAAAACCAGCCTGCTCGACGCCATCCGCAAAACCCGTGTGGCCGCCGGCGAAGCCGGGGGCATCACCCAGCACATCGGCGCCTATCAGGTGGAGATCCCCCACGCGGGCCAGCAACGCAAGATCACCTTCCTCGACACCCCGGGCCACGAGGCGTTCACCGCCATGCGAGCCCGCGGCACCAAGGTGACCGACGTGGCCGTGCTGGTGGTGGCAGCCGACGACGGCGTGCGTCCCCAGACCCTCGAGGCCATCAGCCACGCTCGGGCGGCCAAGGTGCCGATCGTGGTGGCGATCAACAAGATCGACAAGGAAGGCGCCTCGCCCGACCGTGTGAAGCAGGAGCTCTCCGCCCTCGAACTGGTGGCAGAAGACTGGGGCGGCGACACCGTGATGGTGCCCGTGAGCGCCATCAAGGGCGAGAACGTCGACAAGCTGCTGGAGATGATCCTGCTGGTGACGGAGGTGGAAGACCTCCAGGCCAACCCGGATCGGATGGCCAGGGGCACCGTGATCGAGGCTCACCTCGACAAGGCCAAGGGACCAGTGGCCACCCTCTTGGTGCAGAACGGCACCCTGAAGGCCGGCGACGTGCTGGCGGCCGGTCCGGTGCTCGGCAAGGTGCGCGCCATGGTCGACGACACCGGCAAGCGGGTCAAGGAAGCCGGCCCCTCCTATGCGGTTGAGGCGCTGGGCTTCAGCGAAGTGCCCACCGCCGGCGACGAGTTTGAGGTGTACCCCGACGAGAAGACCGCCCGCTCCGTGGTGGGCGATCGCGCCAACGAGGCCCGCGCCACCCGCCTGGCCCAACAGATGGCCTCCCGCCGCGTCTCCCTGGCTTCGATGTCGGGCCAGGCCAGCGAAGGCGAGCTCAAGGAGCTCAACCTGATCCTCAAGGCCGATGTGCAGGGCTCCGTTGAGGCGATCCTCGGCTCCCTCGAGCAGCTGCCCCAGGGCGAGGTCCAGGTGCGGGTGTTGCTCTCGGCTCCGGGCGAGATCACCGAAACCGACGTCGACCTGGCCGCCGCCTCGGGCGCGGTGATCGTGGGCTTCAATACCTCGATGGCCCCCGGTGCCAAGCGAGCCGCCGATGCCACCGGCGTCGACGTGCGCGACTACGACGTCATCTACAAGCTGCTGGAAGACATCCAGATGGCCATGGAAGGCCTGCTGGAGCCGGAGCTGGTCGAGGAGCCCCTGGGCGAAGCCGAGGTGCGCGCCGTGTTCACGATCGGGCGCAGTGCGGTGGCCGGTTGCTATGTCACCACCGGCAAGCTGCAGCGCAACTGCAAGGTGCGGGTGTGGCGCGGCAAGGAGAAGGTGTTCGAGGGCGACCTCGATTCCCTGCGTCGCAACAAGGACGACGTCAAGGAAGTCGCCACCGGCTTCGAGTGCGGCATCGGCACCGATCGCTACACCGGCTGGCAGGAATCGGATCGGGTCGAGGCCTACAAGCTGGTCACCCAGCGCCGCACCCTCAGCACCTGAGCCCTGTGAACCCTCGCAGCGAGCCCCTGCTCTGGCTCCAGCTGGTGGCCCTTGGGGCCATTCCGCTGGAGCTGCTGGGGCTGCTGCTGGTCCTCGCTGGAGCCGATCCCGGCCCTTTGCCAGGCCTAGAGCGCCTGCTGGCGTGGGCCATCGGGGCTCTGGGTCCTGCCATCGTGCTGTGGCAGCGGCCGGCCGACGTTTGCTCACTGCTGCTGGTCCAGGTGCCCGTGAGAGCGCGCAGCGAAGCCCAGCGCAGCCTGGCTGCCCTGCAGAGTCCGCTGCCGGCAAAACTGGCCATGGTGCTGGCCGCGGCGGCCCTGCTGCCCCTGCTCTGGTGGATGGATCAGCACGCCGCCCTGGCAGCCCCCCTCTCTCCCCTGGCGGCCAGCCCCCGTTTTGTTGGGCTGCTGTTGGCCTGCCCTCTGCTGGCCTTGATGCTGTGGCAGTGGCAACAACTGAGCCAGGCCATCGGGCTGCTCAGCCGGAGCCCATCCGCCCTCGCCGACTGCTCGCCCCTCACCCCCGTGCAGCTGGAAGCCGAGCGGCTCTGCTTGGGGCTGCCGCTGCTGCTGCTGAGCCCCCTGCAAATCACCGATCCGCCCCCAGCCCAGCCATCGCCCACCGTGGCAGAGGTGACATCTGAGCCAGGATCTGCGGAAGAGCAATCACCAACCTCCGCCCCCGAGGTGTTAGCTGGTGAAACGGTTGCGATCGAACCAGAGCAACCCACCGAAGAGGGCGAAAGCGCCGATCTGGATGAGGAGATCAGCTGAGGGCACGTCAGCGCCACTCGCTGACCGCATCGCCATCGTCGCCAGCCCCACCGCCCCCGAGGCTGCCAGAGCAAGCCACACCGCCCGGCGCAGCCCTCGCCAGGGAGTGCGGACCTCCTGCAACAGTCGCTCCCTCAAGGCGGGATCAATCGATTCAGGCTTGGATCCCATCGTCACGCACCGCTTCAGGCTGACCGCTGAATGCTAATTTCAAAGGGATGCCGGTGTAGCTCAGGGGTAGAGCAACTGATTCGTAATCAGTAGGTCGTCGGTTCAAATCCGATCACCGGCTTGATCAACACCACTTGATCAACACCGCTTGATCAAAACAAAGACAGTTGAGCAATCGCAATCGAAAGCGCCTCCCGGCAGATGGGGACAGGGCTTTTGAACAACAGGCTCCAGCCAAGCTGCGTGCCCGCCAAAACGCAACGCCAAGCGGAAGCCCGGTTGTCGAACAGCTCAACCATAGAAAAGC
>VGQC01000019.1 GCA_016882385.1 Cyanobacteria bacterium M_DeepCast_100m_m1_067
GCCAGGTGGTGCTGGCGTTGATCCTCAGCGCCGCCCAGATCGTGGTGTTCACGCTGCTGGGCATTCCCTATGGCGTGCTGTTTGCCGTGGCGATCGGCTTCACCACCCTGGTGCCCTATGCCAGCGCCCTGACAATCGTGGTGGTCAGCCTGCTGCTAGCCCTGGACGATCCCCGCACCGGCCTCGAGGTGCTGGCAGCCGCCATCAGTGTGGGCCAGGTGGTCGATCAGGTGATCCAGCCCAGGCTGATGGGCCGGATCGTCGGCCTGCAGCCGGCCTGGCTGCTGATCAGCCTGCCGGTGGGGGCACGGCTGGGCAGCCTGCTCGGCCTGGGCGAGCTGCTGGGTCTGCTGCTGGCGGTGCCGGTGGCGAGCTGTGCCAAAACCTTCCTCGATGCCTGGGGCGAGCAGCTGCGGGCCGGGGAGGCACTCAGCCCGCCTGGGGAATCACGCCCTGGCCGGCCAGGTAGCTGATCACCTGCTCCACCGACTCCTCCAGGCTCTGGGTGCCGGTGTCCACCCGCAGCTCGGGGTTGTCGGGGGCCTCGTAGGGGCTGGAGATGCCGGTGAACTCCTTGATTTCGCCAGCCCGCGCTTTGGCATAAAGCCCCTTGGTATCGCGCTGCTCGCACACGTCGAGGTCGGCGGCGCAGTGGATCTCGATGAAGTCACCGGCGTCCACCAGGGCGCGGGCCTTGTCCCGGTCGGCCTTGAACGGGGACACGAAGGCGGTCAGCACCACCACGCCGGCATCCAGAAACAGCTTGCTCACTTCGCCGATGCGGCGGATGTTCTCCTCGCGGGCGGCATCGGAGAAGCCCAGGTCCTTGCAGAGGCCGTGGCGGATGTTGTCGCCATCCAGCACGTAGCAGGAGAGACCCCGCTCAAACAGGGCGGAGTTGACGGCATTGGCCAGAGTGCTCTTGCCGGAGCCGCTGAGGCCGGTGAACCAGAGAATGGCGCTGCGGTGGCCCCGCTGCTCCGCCCGTGCGGCCCGGTCCACCGAGGTGTGGTGCCAGGCGATGTTGGTGGAGGCGCCCTGGTTGGTGAGTGCGCCGTAGGCGGGGTTGGAGGCGGCGGCGGTCATCGGTGAGGTGCATAGGCGCGATCAGGCGGCCATTGTGGCTGCCGGCGGCAGAATGGCTTGAGCTTGCTGGCGGAAGGGAGTGGCAGATGCCGATGTGCGCTGGCAGCAGCGGTTTGCCAATTTCCAGGCGGCCCTGGATCAGTTGGAGGGTTTCTTCGAGCCGCCTGCTCTCAACGAACGGGAGCAGCAGGGCCTGATCAAGGCCTTTGAGTATTGCTTTGAGCTCGGCTGGAGCACCCTGCGTGATCTGCTCCTGGCTGAGGGCAATGCCGATCTGCTCGGCTCGCGCGACACCTTGCGCCTGGCGTTCAGCCGCGGCCTGATCGATGATGGAGAGGCCTGGATGCGGATGATCCAGGATCGCAATCTCACCAGCCACACCTACAACCGCGTCACGGCTGAGCAGATCACCGTCCAGGTGGCAGAGAGTTATTTGGGCTGTTTCCAGCGCTTGCGTGCCCGCCTGTTGCAACGGCTGGCTGATCGGCCATGAGTCCTTTGCCGAGCCCTGGGGCTGCCGAGATTCCCGGTCTCTCTTCGGCCGCCTCCGAGGCGTTGCTTGACACCCTGCGCAGCTGCCCCCGGGTGGAGGAGGTGTGGCTCTATGGGTCGCGGGCGATGGGGCGCCATCGCCCTGGATCCGACGTTGACCTCACCTTGGTGGGTCACCAGCTCAGCCATCCCGATCGCCTTGAGCTGATGGAGGCCATCGATTCGCTGATGTTGCCCTGGAGCGTCGACCTCTCGCTTCTGGTCGAGCTGCCCGCCGACCTGCGGGCCCATGTCAGCCGGGTGGGGCGCCGGTTGGTCTGACCCTGGCCCTTGTGTTCAGCCCCCCGCCTGCTTGGGGCGGTAGCCAGCCTTCTCCAGCGCCGCCAGGGCCGGCGCCACCTGGTCGCCCTGCAGTTCGATCACGCCGTCCTTGACGGTTCCTCCGGTGCCGGCGGCGGCCTTGAGCTGCTTGAGCAAGGCCTTGAGCTCAGCCTCCGGCGCCTCCAGGCCCGTGATGGCCGTCACCAGCTTGCCGCCCTTGCCCGCCTTGGTGCGTTGCACCCGCACCCGCTGCTGGGTCTTCGCGGTGGGGTCGGCTGCCGGGCCGTTGGCCCGTTCCAGGCTCTCCGGCCTGCTGAATTCCTGCCAGCCGCCCTTGGCCATGGCCGCTTCTTACGCTGCAGTGATCTTGCTCCGCCGCCGGTGACCAGCACCGTTCCCCCCCTGCACGCCGCCGGCAGCCCTGATCCGGCCTCCCTGGCTCTGGATGTCCGGCCTAACGGCCTGGGCCGCTACGGCCAGTTCGGCGGCCAGTACGTGCCCGAAACCCTGATCCCTGCGCTGGCGGAACTGGAGCAGGCCGCCGCCGAGGCCTGGAAGGACCCGGCCTTCACCGACCGGCTCAACCATCTGCTGCGCACCTATGTGGGGCGCCCCAATCCGCTCTATGAAGCCGAGCGGCTCAGCGAGCACTACCGCCGCGCCGAGGGCGGCCCGCGCATCTGGCTGAAGCGCGAAGACCTTAACCACACCGGTGCCCACAAGATCAACAACGCCCTCGGCCAGGCCTTGCTGGCCCTGCGCATGGGCAAGAAGCGGATCATTGCCGAAACCGGCGCCGGCCAGCACGGCGTGGCCACCGCCACCGTGTGCGCCCGCTTCGGCCTGGACTGCGTGGTGTACATGGGCGCCGAGGACATGCGCCGCCAGGCCCTGAACGTGTTCCGCATGCGGCTGCTCGGGGCCAGGGTGCAACCCGTCACCGCCGGCACCGCCACCCTCAAGGACGCCACCAGCGAGGCGATCCGCGACTGGGTGACCAACGTGGAGACCACCCACTACATCCTCGGCTCGGTTGCGGGCCCCCACCCCTTCCCGATGCTGGTGCGCGATTTCCATGCCGTGATCGGCGAGGAAACCAAGCGCCAGTGCCACGAGGCCTTTGGCCGCAATCCCGATGTGCTGGTGGCTTGCGTGGGCGGTGGCTCCAATGCCATGGGCCTGTTCCACCCCTTCGTGCAGGACACCAATGTGCGCCTGGTGGGTGTGGAAGCGGCCGGCGATGGCGTGGCCACCGGCCGCCATGCCGCCACGATCACCGAGGGCCGCGTTGGGGTGCTGCATGGCGCCATGAGCCTGCTGCTGCAGGATGAGGAAGGCCAGGTGCAGGAGGCCCACTCAATCAGTGCCGGCCTGGATTACCCGGGCGTGGGCCCCGAGCACAGCTACCTGAAAACCATCGGCCGGGCCGAGTACGGCGCCGTGACCGACGCCGAGGCGCTCGACGCCCTGCAACTTCTTTGCCGGTTGGAAGGCATCATCCCCGCCCTCGAAACCGCCCACGCCTTCGCCTGGCTGGAGAAGCTCTGCCCCACCCTGGCGCCTGGCACCGAAGTGGTGCTCAACCTCTCGGGCCGCGGCGACAAGGACGTGAACACCGTGGCCGAAAAGCTCGGCGACCAGATGGGCGGCTAACCAAGCAGACTGGTCATCCCAGCAGCCGTTCCAGCACCTGGGCCACTGAGCGCACGGCGGCTCCGGCGGTGGCGTAGGCCATGCGCATCGGTCCCACCAGGGCCACCTGGCCGATGCCGCCGTCGCCGCTGCGGTAGTTGGCCTGCACCACGGCGCACTGGTGCAGGGCTCGGTGGGGGTGTTCGGCCCCGATCCAGATGCCCGCTTGGGGCAGGAGCTGATGGGGGGCATCCTCCACCAGCTCCACCAGGGGCCGAAGGCTCAGGGTCTGGCTGAATTCCGGCTGGGCCAGCAGGCCCGCCAAGCCCGTGGTGACGGCCCCCTCCCCTTCCAGCTGCCGCGATTGCCCATGGCTGGTTAGGGCCTGGCGCAGCACGGCGCCGCTGCTGCGCAGGTGGGACGGCAATGTGCCCCAGTCGATCGACCCGCCCTGGAGCTGAGCGCTGACCCAACGCTCCAGGGCTGCCAGCTCGGCTTCGGCCTGGGCGGGCAGCCGCAGGTTGAGGCTGCTGGCGGTCGCCCCCCCCTCCACCAGAAACACCAGCAGGCGCTCGCCACTGGCCACCAGCCGCAGCGCCTGCAACTGGGGTTGGTGGCGTTGGGGGCGGGTGATCAGGCTGAGCAGGCCGGTGAGATCGGCTAGGCGCCGGCTCAGATGCAGCAGCAGGTCGTCGAGGGCCGCCCATTGCAGGCTCAGCCCGGTGAGCTCGCGCTCGAGCTGCAGGGCGGCCGCGCCTGGCGCAGGCAGCAGCTGGTCGACGTAGGTGCGGTAGCCCTGCTGGCTGGGGATCCGGCCGGCGGAGGTGTGGGGCTGGGTGAGGAGACCGCGTTGCTCCAGGGCCCCCATCGCCGAGCGCACGGTGGCCGGACTGGCCTGCAGTCCAAAGCGCCGCACCAGGGTTTGGCTGCCCACCGGCTCCATGGTGTCCACGTAGTGCCGCACGGCCAGTTGGAGCACCTCCTGCTGCCGCAGAGGCAAGGGGCGGGACGTCGGGGACTGCAAGCGAACGCTGCAGGGGTGCGGCGATCGTAGGCAGAACCTGCGGGCCTCAGTCGTGGGGGTCAGTAGCGGGGCACGCCGGGATCCACTTCGATGCTCCAGGCGTCGATGCCCCCCTGAACGTTCCACACCGCGCCGTAGCCGTGCTCCTGGATCAACCAGCAGCCCAGGTGCCAACTGCGCACGCCCGCATGGCAGATCACCGCCACGGGGCGGTCGCGGTCGAGCAGCTGGTGAAGGTTGCCGATCCAGTCGGCGGAGCGGCTCAGGGGGAGGTGCACCACGGGGTGGGCCAGCTGGGCCAACGCCAGTTCGGTGTCTTCGCGCACATCCACCAGCTGGATCGGCTCGCCCTGCTCCAGTCGGGCCTGCAGCTCGCGCGCCCGGATGGTCTCCGGCATGCCGGCCTGGGGGCGGTCTGGATGGTGCATCGCGGGCGCGGGGGTTGGGTTGGGGTCAAGATGGGCCCATCCTGCGTGGGGCGCATGAAGGCCCGCCCGTTTCTGGCGGTCGTGCTGGCGGTGGTGTTGCTGTTGCTGGGCCTGGCGGCCGGCGGCTGGTGGCTGGTGCTGCAGCGCTCGCCCCTCCAGTTGCAGCATCAGGCCCTGGTGCCGCCGCAGGCGGCGCGTTTCGTGCCCCGGCAGGCCGCCCTCAGCCTCTACCTGCTCACCGATGGGGAGCAGCCTGTGGCCTATGCCCGGGCGGTGGCGCCCACCCGGGAGCGGCGGGCGGCGGTGGCAGCGGTAGCAGGGCTGCGGGACGGCGCCTTCGCGGCGGCGGGCTTGGATTACCCCAGCGAGCTGGCTCCCTGGCTGGGCCGCGAACTGGGCCTGGCCCTGTTGGCTTCAGAGCCTGGTGCCGCCCCCGATGGTTGGTTGCTGTCGCTGCGCAGCCGCGATGCCGATGGGGCGCGCCGCTTCCTGCAGCGCTTCTGGCAAACCCGCAGCCTGGCCGGCACCGATCTCCAGATCAGCAGCTACCGCGGCATGGGGCTGATCAGTGGCCGCGGTGCCCTGGTGGGCACCACGCCGGTGCCGATTGCCACCGCGCTGATCAACGACGACCTGGTGCTGATCGCCTCCGGCCGCGGCGTGCTCGAGCAGGCCCTCGACGTCTCCCAGATCGACGAACTCAACCAGGCCGCCAGCCCCCGCTTCCGCCAGGCGGTGCAGCGCCTGGGCCAGGGTGCGGCCCTGCTCACGGCCCGCCCAGAGGCCCTGGGCCCCCGGCTCGGTCTGCCGGCCTCGTTCACGGCGCCGGGGGCCGCGCAGGAGCTGGTGGCCAGCCTGCGCCCTGATGGCCGCTCCCTGGTGCTGGATGGCTGGCTGCAGTTCGGACCGGATGCCCCGCCCGAGGCTCTTCTGCCCGCCCCCGCTCCAGGTGATGCCACCGGGGCTGCCCTGCTGGAGGCCCTGCAGGCCCCGTCCGACAGCCTGGCGCTTGTGCAGCAGCCCGCGGCCTGGCCCGCGCTCTGGCAGCCGCTGCTGGCGGCGGTGCTGCAGCTGCCCGAGGGGTCTTTGCCTGCGCAGGTGGCGGCGGCCGATGCCGGCTCATTGCTGTGGAGCCAGAGCCGCCAGGGCTGGTTGCTCGGCACCGCCGCCGACCAACCCGATCCCGCCGCGCTCGATGGGGCCCTGGCCGCTGAGGGCTTGATTGCTGCCCCCCTGCCCGTGGAGGGCGACGCCAGCGTTCGGGTTTGGACCCGCTTGGAGGCCCCCCAGGGCGGTCGTCGTGCGGCGCGGGCCGAGCCAGACCAGCTCCAGGCCAGCCTGGCCGGGGCCCGCTCCAGCCAGGGGCGCCTGGCCTGGTGGGGGCAGACCCTGACGGTGCTGCAGGAGCAGCGCGACTCCCGCCAGCCTCCCCGGTTGCGGCTGGAGCAGGTGGCTGCCCTCGAGCTGCCCCAGGCGCCGCTGCAATGGGCCATGGGCGCTGAGCGGGCCCGGTCTCTGTTGCAGCGCTGGAGCACCTGGCAGCTGCTCTCTGGCTTGGCGGGCCATCCGCTGGCTCCGGGGGTGCAGGGGCTCAGCCTCGGCCTCGCCGCGGCCCCGGATGCGGCCCCAGACGCGGGCGCCGGTGTGCACCTCAAGGCGCGCCTCGGTTTTGGCTGAGCGCGACCTGCTGCTTTGGCGCCATGGCTTGGCCGAGGAGCGCCACCCCGACCGACCAGACGGGGAGCGGGCCCTCACGCCCGAAGGGATCCGCCGCACGGCGGCGGTGGCGGAGCAGCTGCACCAGCTGCAGCTCGACTGTGATCAGCTGCTGAGCAGTCCCCTGCGGCGGGCGGTGCAGACGGCCCAGCTGGGGGTGGCGAAAGGCCTTGCCAGTGGTTTCGGGCTGGACGCGCGCCTGGCCCCGGGGGGCGATCCGCGGCCGCTGCTGCAGGCGGGCTCCTGGCGGCGGTTGGGCCTGGTGGGCCATGAGCCCGATCTGGGCCAGCTGGCCTCCAGCCTGCTGGGGGCGCCGGCGGGCACGATCACCCTGCGCAAGGCCGGCATCGTGTTGATTCGCCTGGGGGCGGCTGGTGCCCGCCTGGAGGCCCTGATCGGCCCTCGGTTGCTGCGGCTACGGCAGCCGTCGCACCGGTCGCCGTAGGTTCGCCCCATCGATCGCGTCTCGCATGGCAGCAAGCGGAGCACCGGCCCCGAGCCCTTTTCGCCCTGGGTTGGAAGGGGTGCCGGCCACCCAGTCGTCGATCTGCGACATTGACGGCCAGAAGGGGGTGCTCACCTACCGCGGCTACCGCGTCGATGAGCTGGCCTCCCAGAGCACGTTCCTGGAAACGGCCTATCTGCTGATCTGGGGCGAGCTGCCCACGGCGGATCAGCTGCGGGATTTTGAGCACGAGGTGCAGATGCACCGGCGGGTGAGCTTCCGCATCCGCGACATGATGAAGTGCTTCCCCTCCGGCGGTCATCCGATGGATGCCCTGCAGAGCAGTGCGGCGTCGTTGGGGCTTTTTTATTCCAGGCGCGCCTTGGACAACCCCGAATACATCGTGTCGGCGGTGGTGCGGCTGATCGCCAAGATCCCGACGATGGTGGCGGCCTTCCAGCTGATCCGCAAAGGCCAGGATCCGATCCAGCCCAGCGACGACCTGGCCTATGCGGCCAATTTCCTGTACATGCTCACGGAGCGGGAGCCCGATCCCCTGGCGGCCCGCATCTTCGATGCCTGCCTGATCCTGCACGCCGAGCACAGCCTCAACGCCAGCACCTTCAGCGCCCGGGTGACGGCCAGCACCCTCACCGACCCCTACGCGGTGGTGGCGTCTGCGGTGGGCACCCTGGCGGGCCCCCTGCATGGCGGTGCCAACGAAGACGTGTTGGAAATGCTGGCGAGCATCGGCACGGAAGATCAGGTGGAGCCCTGGCTCGATCGGGCGATCGCCAGCAAGCAGAAGATCATGGGCTTCGGCCACCGCGAGTACAAAGTCAAGGATCCCAGGGCTGTGATCCTGCAGAAACTGGCCGAGGAGCTGTTCGATCGCTTCGGCCACGACCCGATGTACGACCTGGCCCGCAAGCTCGAGGAGGCAGCCGCTGAGCGCCTGGGCTCCAAGGGCATTTTCCCCAACGTCGACTTCTATTCAGGCCTGGTGTATCGCAAGCTCGGCATCCCGGAAGACCTGTTCACGCCGATTTTCGCCATTGCCCGCACGGCTGGTTGGCTGGCCCATTGGAAGGAGCAGCTGGGTGCCAACCGCATCTATCGACCCTCCCAGATCTATACCGGTGCGGCCGGGCGAGACTGGCAGCCCATTGGTGCCCGCTAAGTTGCCCCCATCTGAGCTGCCGCCATGCTGACCAACACGGCTCCAGGCCTGGATCTGGAAGCCAGCTTTGAGCAGGCCCTGCAAGGGCTCGGGCTGAGCCCCGGAGCGGCCCATCTGCTGTGGTTGCCGCTGCCGATGGTGCTGGTGTTGGTGGCCGCCGTGGTGGGCGTGCTGGTCAACGTGTGGCTGGAGCGCAAGATCTCCGCCGCCGTGCAGCAGCGCATCGGCCCGGAATACGCCGGTGCCCTCGGCGTGCTCCAGCCGATCGCTGACGGCATGAAGCTCGTCTTCAAAGAAGACATCATCCCGGCCAAGGCCGACGGCCTGCTGTTCACGCTGGGGCCGGTGCTGGTGCTGATCCCGGTGATCCTCAGCTGGTTGGTGGTGCCCTTTGGTCAGCACCTGCTGATCAGCAATGTGGGGATCGGCATCTTTCTGTGGATCTCGCTCAGCAGCATTCAGCCGATCGGCCTGCTGATGAGCGGCTATGCCTCGAACAACAAGTACTCCCTGTTGGGGGGCCTGCGAGCCGCCGCCCAGTCGATCAGCTACGAGATCCCCCTGGCCCTGGCGGTGCTGGCGGTGGTGATGATGAGCAACTCGCTCAGCACCGTCGACATCGTCGACCAGCAGACCGGCGCCGGCATTCTCAGCTGGAACATCTGGCGGCAGCCGGTGGGCTTCGTGATCTTCTGGATCTGCGCCCTGGCCGAATGCGAGCGCCTTCCCTTCGACCTACCGGAGGCCGAAGAGGAGTTGGTGGCTGGCTACCAAACCGAGTACTCCGGCATGAAGTTCGCCCTCTTTTACCTGGGCAGCTACATCAACCTGGTGCTCTCGGCCCTGCTGGTGTCGGTGCTCTACCTGGGCGGTTGGGGCTTCCCGATCCCGGTGGAGTGGCTGGCCGGCTGGTTGCACCAGCCGATCGATGCGCCGTTGGTGCAGTTGATCACCGGCTCGGTGGGCATCGTCATGACCGTGCTCAAGGCCTACCTGTTGGTGTTTCTGGCGATCCTGCTGCGCTGGACCACACCGCGGGTGCGGATCGACCAGCTGCTCGATCTGGGCTGGAAGTTTCTGCTGCCGATTGCCCTGGTCAACCTGCTGATCACGGCGGCGCTCAAGCTCGCCTTCCCGATGGCCTTCGGCGGTTGACCCCCTGTCTCGGCAGGCCTCCGGCCCAGCCCCACTCCAGACCAGCCATCATGGGCTAACACTCTCCGACCGCATTCCCCCTCAGAGCCAGCTCCATGTTTGGGTTCCTCAAGAAAGTCGGCGACTACACCCGCGACGCGGTGGGTGCGGCCCAGTACATGACCCAGGGTCTGGCGGTGACCTTCGACCACCTGCGGCGCCGGCCGGTCACCGTCCAGTACCCCTACGAGAAGCTGATCCCCTCGGAGCGCTATCGCGGCCGGATCCACTACGAATTCGACAAGTGCATCGCCTGCGAGGTGTGTGTGCGGGTGTGCCCGATCAACCTGCCGGTGGTGGATTGGGTGATGAACAAGGCCACCAAGAAGAAGGAGCTGCGCAACTACTCGATCGACTTTGGGGTGTGCATCTTCTGCGGCAACTGCGTGGAGTACTGCCCCACCAACTGCCTGTCGATGACTGAGGAATACGAGCTGTCCACCTTCGACCGCCACAGCCTCAACTACGACAACATCGCCTTGGGGCGTCTGCCCACCAGCGTGACCAGCGACCCGGCGGTGCTGCCGCTGCGCGAGTTGGCCTACCTGCCCAAGGGAGTGATGGATCCCCACGGCGTTCCCGATACCGACCCGCGCGCCGGCAAACTGCCCGAGCAGGTGCTCGAAACCCTGCCAAAAGCCGAGCCCAAGGCTTCCGCCCAGCCAACCGGAGACGCGTCATGACCATCGCCTCCACCACCCAGCTGATCTGTTTCGTGGCCCTCTCCGCCACGCTCGTGCTCGGTGCCCTTGGGGTGGTTTTGCTGCCCAACATCGTCTACTCCGCCTTTCTGCTGGGCGGGGTGTTTCTGTCGGTGGCGGGGCTGTATCTGCTGCTCAATGCCAGCTTCGTGGCGGCGGCCCAAGTGCTCGTCTACGTGGGCGCTGTCAACGTGCTGATCCTGTTCGCGATCATGCTCGTGAACAAGAAGGAAAACCTCGCGGCCATTCCAGGCCTGGGGGTGCGTCGTCTGTTGTCCGGAGCCGTCTGCGGTGGTCTGTTTGTGCTGTTGATCCGGGTGGCCTTCACCACACCCTGGGCCCTGCCTGGCCCCGAGCCAGTTGGGGAGGAGGCAACCATCCGGATCGGCGAACACCTCTTCAGCGACTATCTGCTGCCCTTTGAGCTGGCCTCGGTGCTCCTGTTGATGTCGATGATCGGGGCGATCGTGCTGGCCCGCCGCGATGTGCTCAGCAGCGACGTGATCACCGGGGAAGCGGTGGATCAGGGCCTGATCGAGAAGGAGCGCACCCCATTGCTCCTGGAAAAGTCACCCCGCTGAGTGCGTTGATTCGCCAATCGCTTCTGTTCCTGCCCCATCCAGTCCGCACATCCCTTACCGCTCCTCCCCCCTAGCCCCATGGAGATCACCCTTCCCAGCACCATCCCCCTGCAGGCGTATCTGGCCCTGGCGGCCGTGCTGTTCTGCACGGGAGTCTGGGGTCTGATCAACAGCCGCAATGCGGTGCGGGTGCTGATGAGCATTGAGCTGATGCTCAATGGGGTGAACATCAATCTGATGGCCTTCTCCAGCTATCTCGATGGCCAGCTGATTCGCGGTCAGGTGTTCGCTATCTTCGTGATCACCGTGGCGGCGGCGGAGGCGGCGGTGGGTCTGGCAATCCTCCTCTCCCTCTACCGCAACCGGGAAACGGTCGACATGGAGCGCTTCAACCTGCTGCGCTGGTAGTCCTGCCCTTCCCCGATGCGGCTTGAGAGGGTCTGGTTGATTTCACGGTCGGGCAGCCAGGCTGCCCATCGCCAGGCCAAGCGCTGCGCCGAGGATCTGGCGGCCCAGGGGGTGCATGTGGTGGTGGCCTCCAGTGGCCTGGCCCGCAATCCCTTTCCTGGCCTGCTGGCCACAGAAGCCCAGTTGCCCGATCTGGCCCTGGTGCTGGGCGGTGATGGCACGGTGCTCGGCGCTGCCCGCCATCTGGCGCCCCTGGATGTGCCGATCCTCAGCTTCAATGTGGGTGGCCACCTGGGGTTTCTCACCCACGACCGCCGCTTCCTGCGCCTCAGCACCGATGCCGGTAAGCATGAAGAGGAGAGCCTCTGGGAGCGTCTGCGCAACGACCGCTTTGCCCTGGAGCGCCGGATGATGCTGCAGGCCCATATCGACCGCGGTGATGGCGTCGACCAGGCCGATGGCCCCCACCTGGCCCTCAACGATTTCTATTTCCGCCCCTGCCTCGACGAGGTGTCCCCCACCTGTGTCCTTGAGCTGGAGATCGACGGCGAAGTGGTGGATCAATACCGCGGCGACGGCTTGATCATTGCCACCCCCACCGGCTCCACCGGCTATTCGATGGCGGCTGGCGGGCCGATCCTCCACCCCGGCATCGAGGCGATCGTGGTCAATCCGATCTGCCCGATGAGCCTCTCCAGCCGCGCTGTGGTGGTGCCGCCGCGGGCCCAGCTTTCGGTGTGGCCCCTGGGGGAAACCAGCCGCCGGGTGAAGCTCTGGAAAGACGGCGCCCATGCCACGGTGCTGGAGCCGGGGGATCGGGCCGTGGTGGAGCGCAGTCCCCATCCCGCCCTGCAGGTGCTGCTGGAGCAGAGCCCGTCGTATTACCGCACCCTCACCCACAAGCTGCATTGGGCCGGCAGCCTCACGGCTGTTGAGCCCTCCCACAATTAGGCCCGCTATTGAGGTGCGCCATGGCCCTGGAAATCGAACGGCGCTTTCTGGTGCAGGGTGACGACTGGCGCCAGCACATCCGTTGGCAGGCCCGGCTGCAGCAGGGCTACCTGGTGGCGGGTGCCGATGGCATCACCGTGCGGGTGCGCAGCGCCAGTGGGTTGCCTTCCGTGGCGGGAGCCTGGCTCACCCTCAAGGCGCGACCAGGGGGGCTACCCCCGGTGGCGGCTGCCTTGCCGGAGGGCCTGGTGCGCCAGGAATTCGAGTACCCCATCCCCGCCGGCGACGCCGAGGCCCTGCTGGCGCTGGCTCCCCAGCGGCTCAGCAAGTGGCGCTACGGGCTGGATCTGCCTGGCGGTGAGTGGGTGCTGGATGTGTTTGAGGCGGAGAATGCCCCGCTCGTGGTGGCCGAAGTGGAGCTGGCGCCCGCCACATGGGAGCGCAGCCTGGTGGAGCTGGAGCCCCCAGCCTGGTGCATCCGTGAACTGACCGGCCGCCACGAACTCAGCAATGCGGCCCTGGCGCGCGCTCCCCTGGCCCATTGGCCGGCAGCCCAACGGCTGGAGCTGCTTGAGGCCCTACGATAATTCTGAAGAAATTCAGAAGTCGCAGCGTGACCGGTCTCTACGACAACGTGGGCATGCTGCGTTTTGCTGGGCGTGATCAAGCCGACTGCCTCGCCTATGCCGAGCTGTTCGGGCTCGGGGCTGATGGCTACAGCCTGGCGGCGCTTGCCGATGCTGGATCCAGCCCCTTGGAGGCGGCCCCGGCTGTTTGAAGCTCAGGCTGTTTGAAGCTCAGCTGAGCTGAGCCTTTTTCCCGTCAATGGCGCAGCAATTGAAGCCATCCCGGCAGATCTTGCCGTGATCCATGGCCCAATTCAGCAGGGCTACCCGGTTTTTGGCGCCGGTCTTGGTGAAGATGTTGCTCACGTGGTTGTCCACGGTGCGCTTGCTGATCGTGAGCGCCGCGGCGATCTCCTGGTTGGTGAGCCCCTGGGCCACCAGCTCGATGATTTCGATTTCCCGCTCCGAGAGGTCTTGGCGGCCCTGACTCAGTGAGCCAGCCGTGGAGCGATCGGAATCCATTGGCCCAGGCCGCAGGCTGACCTCCACTGTAGGCAGGGCGTTGTTCCATGATGGGTCCGAGAAGAACGGTTCGGCTTGCTGCTTCAACAGGCCCTGGCCAGCGGAGAACCAGCCCTCACCGCCGAGGTGATGCCGCCTCGAGGTGGGGATCCCTGCCGTGCCCTGGAAGCCGCTGGGGCCCTGCGGGGCTGGGTGCATGCCGTGAATGTCACCGACGGCAGCCGCGCCGTGATGCGGATGAGCAGCCTGGCCCTCTGCCGCCTGCTGCTGGATGCGGGGATCGAGCCCGTGCTGCAGCTGGCCTGCCGCGATCGCAATCGCATTGCCCTGCAGGCCGATCTGCTGGGTGCCCATGCCCTGGGTGTGCGCAATGTGCTCTGTCTCACCGGGGATCCGGTGCGGGCCGGGGATCAGCCGGGAGCCCGTCCGGTGAATGAGCTGGAGGCGGTGCGGCTGCTGCAGCTGGTGCAGCAGTTCAACGCCGGTCAGGATCCGGTGCAGGGCCTGCTTCCCGATGGGCCCACCGCCCTGTTTGCTGGTGCCGCCGCCGATCCCCAGTCGCCCAGCTGGAGTGGCCTTAAGGGCCGCCTGGTGCGCAAGAAGCAGGCTGGAGCGCGCTTCGTGCAAACCCAGATGGTGATGGATGCTGAAGCCCTCAAGCGCTTTGTGGGTGAGCTGGCGGCCCCCTTGGAGCTGCCGGTGCTGGCCGGGGTGTTTCTGCTCAAGTCGGCCCGCAATGCGGCCTTCATCAACCGGGTGGTGCCGGGGGCCAACATCCCCCAGGCGGTGATCGATCGGCTGGCGGCCGCGGCGGATCCGGCGGCTGAGGGAGTGGCGATTGCGGCGGAACAGGTGGCGGACTATCTGCAGATCGCCCAGGGGGTGCACCTGATGGCGATCAAGGCCGAGGAAAAGATTCCGGCGATCCTGCAGCAGGCGGGGCTGGCCCCGCTGCAGCCTGTTGCGTTGGCGGGTTCGTGAACGCCTTAGTTGGCGTTGCTCAGGGCCAGGTCGGTGCCGAGCAGCTCGGCCATGGCCTTCTGCTGGGGTGAGGGCGCCACCACATCCTGACGGCGCACGTCGGTGATCAGCCAGTCGAGCGCCGCTTCCTGCAGGTCGAAGTGGTCGCCGTTGCGGTCGACGCAGTAGCGGCCAAACACCAACTTCTCCACCAGCCGCACCCCCGCTCCGATGCGGGAGTAGTCAAAGATGATCGAGTTGTCGATCGTGGCCCCTTCGCAGATGTGGCAATTGGGGCCGATCATCGCCGGACCAATGATCGTGGCGCCGTTCTCGATGCGGGTCATGCCGCCCACATAGATGGGGCCGGTCACGTTGATCTGATCCCAGTCGGCCGCCACGTTGAGGCCGGCGAACACCCCCGGCCGCACTTCCTTGCCTGGAATCTGCACCTGGCGCACCTGGCCCTGCAACACGCTGCGGATCGCCTGCCAATAGTCGGGCACCTTGCCGATATCCACCCACTCAAACTCCATCGGCAGGGCGTAGAAGGCCGCCCCGGCGTCCACCAGCTTGGGGAAGAGGTCGGAGCCGATGTCGAAGGGCTGGTCACTCGGCACAAAGTCGAGCACTTCGGGCTCAAAGATGTAGATGCCGGTGTTGATCATGTCGCTGGCGGCTTCATTCACCGCCGGCTTCTCCTGGAAGGAGCGCACCCGACCATCGTCGTCGGTAACCACCACGCCGTAGCTGCTCACCTGGTCTTTGGGGACCCGTTTGGTGATCAGGCTGGCCATGGCTCCTTTGGCCTTGTGGCGCCGCACCGCTTCGCTGAGATCCAGATCGATCAAGGCATCGCCGCAGAGCACCACGAAGGTGTCGTCGAAGAAGCGCTGGAAGTTCTGAATCTTCTTGAGGCCTCCGGCTGAGCCCAGGGCGTCGCCGATCAGCTCGCCGTCTTCAATGCGGCCTTCAAAGCTGTAGGCAATCTCCACGCCGAAGCGCTGGCCATCGCGGAAGTAGTTTTCGATCTCCTCGGCGAGGTGGGAGACGTTCACCATGATTTCGGTGAAGCCGTGCTCCCGCAGCAGCTCCAGCAGAAACTCCATCACGGGTTTCTGCAGGATGGGGATCATCGGCTTGGGAATGGTGTGCGTGATGGGACGCACCCGTGTTCCCTTGCCGGCCGCCAGGATCATCGCCTTCATCGGCGTTTGCTCACATCGGTCGGAGCAACCAGCCTAGTCGGCCTGCTCAGGCTGCCATCAGCGTTTCCGCCGCCCCGAGCTCTGGCACGAGGGGCAGCTGGCGGCTTTCGCCGGCGCTAAGCAGGCGCCTGAGCCGCAGCGGCCCAAACAGCCCACCCTGTTGGTCAAGGTCCACCTTGCCCTGGTGACAGAGAAACAGCAGGGCCCAGAACACGCCCACCCGATCGCGGTCTAAGTCGGCGTCGGCACGTCGCGCCTCCACGTTGGCAGCCCAGTCCTGCACCAGCTCGTTGAACGCGGCCCAGTCATGGGCGGGTTCCCAGCTGAGCAGGAACTGACTGAGGGCGGCGGTGGTTTCCGGCAGTTTTTCCCGGTGGGCCAGGGCGGCCACCTGTTCGATCGCGGCCCGTTCGCTGTAGCGCTTGGGGCGATGGCGCTGCCGGGTGCGGCCCTCGTCCTGCTCCAGCCGCTCGGCGATGTCCTCCAGCTGGCGGATCAACTCCCCCAGGGTCACGGGGCGCTGCAGGGGAGGGGGCGCCACAGGGCGGCGCCAGAGGTGTCGTTCCGGACGCTGCGGCAGTTCCATGCCGGGGCTCATCAGCCAGCCCTGGCCATCGGCGTCGAAATCAAAGCCGAAGTCTTGATCGTCGAGGGGTTCCGGCGGGAAGGTGGCCGCCTCGAGCACCTCGGCCTTGAGGCTCACCAGCACCGAAGCGGCCAGGAAGGCCTCGCTGGTTTCGGCCAGATCCTGCTCGTAGCTGCCTCCCCGGCTCGCCCCTGCTGCGGCCACCAGGCGTGGCACTTCGATGCGCTGGCGCAGTTGGTCGAGGAAGCCATCCACCACGGCGATCACGTCCACGTCCCACGGGTCGAGTTCGCCCCGCTCCGCTGCGTCTTGCAGGAGACGGATGGCCAGCCTGGCGCCTCCTTCAGCCAATCCGCTCTTGCGATCCAATGGGTTCAAAGCACACGCTACCGGTATTGCCCGAGTCGGGCTAGCGGAGCCGTCAGGCCACTACCGGTGGTGCCTGTGCTGGGCTGGGCCCCTCAGCTCACCGACACCGTCATCGACTCGCTGCGCGCCTCCTCATCGGCCTGGCTGGGATCACTGGGAGCCGAACTCTCGCCAGCGGCTGGCAGCAGGCCCAACTGGGCATCGACGGTGGCCCGGTAGCGCTGGAGGTCGTTCTCCAGCTCCTGGATGCGCACCTGCTGGGCGGCATAGTCGCTCTGGTTCTGCAGCGCTTCCACCTTGCGCACCACGCCGGTCCACACGGCAAACACCCACGCGGCGGCGGCGCCGATGCCGCCCACCAGCAACAGCAGCGCCGCCAAGGGCAGGGTGCCGCTCAGTCCGGGCAAGAAGTGGACCGTGGTGGGGGCCGTGTTCTCCAAGGTGAACATCACCGTGGCCAGGCCGAAGCTGAAGATCAGCAGAAAGTTCAGCTGTTTCATCGCGGGGTCTCCCAGGGGCGTCGCGGTGGAGAGGCGGGTGGCGCGGAGCTCCAGAGCGGATCAGGAGCGTAAGGAGGGCAGCCTGAGGCGGAATGCCCTGGCGTTGATCTGCACAGTTTTGTTACCGGCTTCCGGCGTTGGTGGCTCAGACCGGCAGGGGAGGGGCCACCAGCAGCGGTTGGCGGATCAGATCGCCCGGCGGGGGCTGGATCACCTTGGCCAGGGCCGTGGTTTCCCGCTGCACCAGCGCTTCGATCGAGGCGCGATAGGTGTCGGTCATGATCCGTGGATAGAGGCCGATGCCCACGATCGGCACCAGCAGGCAGCTCACCACGTAGATCTCCCGCGGTTCGGCATCCACCAGGTGGGTGTGGGAGGCCAGCTCGGCGTTTTCCTTGCCGAAGAAGATCTCGCGCAGCATCGAGAGCAGGTAGATCGGCGTGAGGATCACCCCCACCGCCGCCAGGGCCGCCATCACGATCCGGAAGCTGAGCGAATAGGCCTCACTGGTGACGAAGCCGGTAAACACCATCAGCTCGCTCACGAAGCCGCTCATGCCGGGTAGGGCCAGAGAAGCCAGGGAGCAGATCGTCCAGAGGGCAAACATCTTGCGCATCGTCTGGCCCACGCCGCCCATCTCGTCGAGCTGCAGGGTGTGGGTGCGGTCGTAGGTGGCGCCCACCAGGAAGAAGAGGCTGGCCCCGATCAGGCCGTGGCTGATCATCTGCAGCATGGCGCCGCTGGTGCCGAGGGCACTGAAGCTGCCGATGCCGATCAGCACGAAGCCCATGTGGCTGATCGAGCTGTAGGCGATCTTGCGTTTGAGGTTGCGCTGGGCAAACGAGGTGAGCGCGGCGTAGATGATGTTCACCACGCCAAGCACCACCAGCAGCGGCGCAAACTGAGCGTGGCCTTCCGGCAGCAGCTGCACGTTGAAGCGCAGCAGGGCATAGCCACCCATCTTGAGCAGGATGCCGGCCAGCAGCATGTGCACCGGCGCCGTGGCCTCGCCGTGGGCATCGGGCAGCCAGGTGTGCAGCGGCACGATCGGCAGCTTCACGCCAAAGGCGATCAGCAGGCCGGCGTAGGCGAAGAGCTGGAACTTCGTCGAGAAGTCCTTCGCCATCAAGGTTGTGTATTCAAAACTGGGGGTGCCGCCCCCGTAGAAGGCCATCGCCAGCCCCACCACCAGGATGAACAGCGAGCTGCCTGCCGTGTAGAGGATGAACTTGGTGGCGGCGTACTGGCGTTTCTTGCCGCCCCAGATGGCCAGCAGCAGATACACCGGCAGCAGCTCCAGCTCCCAGGCCAGGAAGAACAGCAGCATGTCCTGCACCGCGAACACCGCGATCTGGCCGCCATCCATGGCCAGCAGCAGGAAGTAGAAGAGCTTCGGCTTGAACGTCACCGGCCAGGCGGCCAGGGCTGCCAGGGCCGTGATGAAGCTGGTGAGCAAGATCAGGGGCATCGAGATGCCGTCGGCCCCCACCGACCAGGCCAGGCCCAGGCTGGGCAGCCACTGCACCCGTTCCACCAGCTGCAGCCCTTCCACCGAGGGGTCGTAGCCGTTGAGGTAGCCGCCCACCGTCAGCAGGAAGGTGGTCAGGGCGACGCCGAGGGCATACCAGCGCACCCGCTTGCCATCGCCGGCATCGGGAATGAAGGGGATCAGCAGGGCGGCGGCGATCGGGAACAGGATCGACGCGCTCAACCAAGGGAAGGGCACGAACCAAGCCTCACCGTTTGGCGGAGTGTAGAAATTCAGTGCCGTCAAGCACTCTGCTGGTGGTGGATGTCACACAGACCGTTGGGCTTCTGGCCCCCTTGCCCTGTGCAGGCGTCACGCGCTGCGCGCTCACGCCGCCTGCACAGGGCAAGGGGGCCAAAGCTGGGAAAGGGCTCTGAGGGCTGGGGACAGGTTTTGTGGGCGGGGCCGCCCTGGCGCGATCCCACTTGCCGTCAGGAACTCCAGCTACCGGAACCCCCTCGGCGGCGTGAGGCTCGCTGGGCTGAGCGCGCGAGGCGATGTTGCCCGCGCTCAGCCCAGTGAGCCGAACAACACCACCAGGGCGATGACGCCGCCGAACACGATCAGGGCATAGAACTGGGCCCGGCCCGTTTCGAAGTACTTGAGGCCCTCGCCGCTGCCCAAGGTCACAAGGCCGGTGAGGTTGACGACGCCATCCACCACCTTCGAGTCCACCTCGAGCACCTGGCGGGCCAGCTTGCGGCTGCCCTGCACGAACAGCTTGTCGTTGATGGCATCGAGGTACCACTTGTTGGCCAGGAAGGCGTTGACGGCCGGGAAGCGGGCCGCCACGGCGGTGCCCAGATCGAGTTTGTGCAGGGCATAGGCCAGTACAGCCACGCTGATGCCGGCCACGGAGATGCCGACTGAGGCTCCCGCGAGGGGCAGGAATTCCCCCCAACTGAAATGCTCCGCCACCTCGGCGGCTTCCTGGGGGTCCAGCAGATTGCCGAAGCGGCTGTTCCACGGGGTGCCCAGCAGGCCGATCAGCACCGACGGCACCGCCAGCACCGCCAGGGGCATGGCCATTTGCCAGCCGGATTCGTGGGGATGCTGGGCTTGGCTGTGGCCACGGTCATCGCTGTGGCCATGGTCGTCGCCGTGGTCATCAGCGGTTTTACCGGCGGCGGCCATTAGCTGGGCTGCCATGGCTTTGTCACCGCCGCGGAACTCACCCTCAAAGGTGAGGAAGTACAGCCGGAACATGTAGAAGGCCGTCATGCCGGCGGTAACGAAGCCGGCCACCCACAGGATCGGGAACTGGCCGAAGGCCACCCCCAGGATTTCGTCTTTGCTCCAGAAGCCCGCCAGGGGCGGAATGCCGCTGATGGCGATGCAGCCGATGAAGAAGGTGGTGCTGGTGATCGGCATGAACTTGCGCAGCCCGCCCATCAGCCGCATGTCCTGGGCCAGCACCGGCTCATGGCCCACCACCTCTTCCATGGCATGGATGACTGAGCCGGAGCCCAAAAACAGCATCGCCTTGAAGAAGGCGTGGGTCACCAGGTGGAACATGCCCGCCACTGGGGCACCACAACCCATCGCCAGCATCATGTAACCGAGCTGGGACACGGTGCTGTAGGCCAACCCCTTCTTGAGGTCCATCTGGGTGAGGGCGATTGAGGCCCCCAGAAACAGGGTGATCGTGCCGATCACCGCAATCGTGGCCTGCACCGCCGGAAAGGGCTCATAGACAGGCTGCAAGCGGGCCACCAGGAACACGCCAGCCGCCACCATCGTGGCGGCGTGGATCAGGGCCGAGATTGGCGTCGGGCCCTCCATGGCATCGGGTAGCCACACATGCAGGGGGAACTGGGCCGACTTGGCCATCGGGCCCATGAACACCAGCAGGCAGAGCAGGATTGCCGCCGCGTTGGAGAGGCTGCCGCCGGCCACGGCCTCCTGCAGCCGGCTGCCGATCTCCTCAAAGCCGAAGCTGCCTGTGGCCCAGAACAGGCCCAGGATCCCCAACAGCAGGCCGAAATCGCCCACCCGGTTCACCACAAAGGCTTTCTGGGCGGCATTGGCGGCGCCGTCGCGGTCGTACCAGAAGCCCACGAGCAGGTAGGAGCACATGCCCACCAGCTCCCAGAACACGTAAATCTCCAGCAGGTTGGGGCTGATCACCAGGCCCAGCATCGAGCTGCTGAACAGGGCCAGATAGGTGAAGAAGCGCACATAGCCCTTGTCGTGGGCCATGTAGCCATCGGAATACACCATCACCAGCACGGCGATGGTGGTGACCAGCGACAGCATCACCGCCCCGAGGGCATCCACCCGGAAGCCCATCTGCAGGTTGAAGGTGCCGGCGCTGGCCCAGTTGAACAGCACCTCGGTGGGGCCGGCCCCCGCCAGCTGCTGGGCCAGCACGGTGTAGCTGAGCACCGCGGCCGCCCCAACACAGCTGATCAGCAGCCAGGCCACGGGTTTGCGCAGCCGGTTGATGGTGCGGTTGAAGCTGATCAGCCCCAGGCCCGTCAGACAGGCTCCGGCCAGGGGCAGCACCGGGATCAACCAGGCGAGTTCGGCGGCTGACGGCATGCGGCGCAGGCTGGTTGGGGAAAGTCTAGGCAGCCGTTCAGGTTGGGTCTCAGCCCTGTGCGGGGGTGCCCATCAGGCGAGCCAGTGGCCCAGGCTCGACCGGGAGAAGGCGGTGCCCCCCAGGCCGATGAAGCGGTGGGCCCACCAGAACACCCCCACGGCAATGGCAATGCCCAGCTGGGCCGGCCGCAGGAATTCCGAGAGCACCAGGTGTTGGCGGCCATCCAGCACCGCGGCAAACGGAAGCACCGAGGTGCTGGCCCGCAGCTCCTCGAAGGCGGCCCCAAAGCGGTTGGCCAGGCGCCGATCGCCGTTCCACACCGCAAACAGGTGGTGGGCGATCAGGCCGGCGCAGGTGGCCACCATGAAACTGCTGCCGATCCAGAGCAGGTGGGTGGCGCACCAGAGGATTTGGCCAACGGCCTGGGGGTGGCGGCTGATGCGGATGATCCCCGTGGCGTAGAGGCGCACCTGGGGCTTCAGCACCGCCGGGATCTCCAGCAGGTTGTAGGTGGCCGGGTACAAAAACAGGAAGCTGATCGCCGTGCCCACCCACACCACCGGCACGATCCAGGGCTGGTCCTGCAGGTTCCAGAGCCGAATGCCGTCGTAGCGGTGGGCCAGGAAGTAGCCGATCACCACCACCGCCGAGGGAATGCTCACGGCGGCAAACAACAGTCGCCAGGCCCGCTCGCCGATCCGCTCCACGCCCCAGGCCCGCAGCGAGGCGCCGCCGCTGTGGATCACGGCGAAGGCCAGCAGCAGGGCGAGCATCACCCAGCTGCTGTGGTGGAGAGAGCTGGGGGGCACAGGCCGGATGGGGAGTTGTGAAGCTGTCGATTCTCGCTGCCCAACTTCCCCCCTAGAGTTTTGCCCTCGCCAGCCGGCAGGCCCAGGCCCATCCAGGCAACCCGATGGCAGATCTGCCCTTCACCCTTGATCAGCTGCGCATCCTGCGGGCCATCGCCTCGGAGGGCAGCTTCAAGAAGGCCGCCGACAGCCTGTATGTCACCCAGCCGGCGGTGAGCCTGCAGATCCAGAACCTGGAGAAGCAGCTGAGCGTGAGTCTGTTTGATCGCGGTGGGCGCAAAGCCCAGCTCACCGAGGCCGGACACCTGCTGCTGAGCTACTGCGACCGGATCCTCAGCCAGTGCCAGGAGGCCTGCCGTGCCCTGGAAGATCTGCACAACCTGCGCGGCGGCTCCTTGATCGTGGGCGCCAGCCAGACCACCGGCACTTACTTGATGCCGCGGATGATCGGCCTGTTCCGCCAGAAGTATCCGGAGGTGGCCGTGCAGCTGCAGGTGCACAGCACCCGGCGCACGGGCTGGAGCGTGGCCAATGGCCAGGTGGATCTGGCCATCATCGGCGGGGAGCTGCCCACGGAGCTCGGTGAGCTGCTGCAGGTGGTGCCCTACGCCAGCGACGAATTGGCCCTGGTGCTGCCGGTGAAGCACCCCCTGGCCCGCCTGCCCGAGCTCACCAAGGATGACCTCTACCGGTTGGGTTTCGTCTGCCTCGATGCCCAGTCGACCACCCGCAAGATGGTCGACCAGCTGCTGGCCCGCTCCGGCCTGGATGTGGGCCGCCTCAAGATTGAGATGGAGCTCAACTCCTTTGAGGCGATCAAAAATGCCGTGCAGAGCGGTCTGGGTGCCGCCTTCCTGCCGGTGGTGTCGATCGAGCGGGAGCTCTCGGCCGGCACGCTGCACCGCCCCCAGGTGGCCGATCTGCTGGTGCGCCGCCAGTTGAAGCTGATCACCCACCCGGCCCGCTACTGCTCCAGGGCCGCTGATGCGTTCCGGAAGGAAGTGCTGCCCGTGTTCGCCAGCCCCGATAGCCCCCTGCGCCGGCCGCTGCAGCAGGACACCCCTGCCGCGGCCACTCAGAACTGATCGGCTTCGGGGGTGACGCCCACCGTGTCATCAGCGACGCCCTTGGTGAGAAATTTGTTCTGGCTGGTGTCGGTCTGGTAGACGCAGCGCACGATCGGCTTGTCTTTCACGGAGCCGATGTAGGCGAAGGTGTTCATGCGCTGCTTGCACTGGCGCATCTGCTCGTTGGTGACGGCTCCTTCCTTCTGCAACACGCTCCAGTTTTCCCGCCGGATCACGCAGCCGGCCTTGAGCTCGGGCTGGGTCACGAAGCTGGAACTGGGGTTCATGGTGGTGTAAAGCTCCACGTCCATCACGAAGGCGCTGGCGCCCCACTGACGGCAGAACTCCGGATCGGGCACGGCCATGTCGAGCTGCTGGGAGCTGGCGATGTTGCCCTGGTCGCCCTGGGTGGTGCTGGAGATGGCGGTGCCGATGCCAATCCCCACCACCAGCACACCGGCCAGGATCGCCAGGGTGCCCACGTTGAATTGAAAGGGGCCGTTGCCACCAGGTCCCGCGCCGCCGGAGCCTCCTTTGCCGCCGCCGCTGCGTCCTGCTGGCCGACGCGGTTCGCCGCGCCCATAGGCCTCAGGGCCGTAGCGCCCCTCTTCAAAGCGCTCTGTGTCAAAGCGCTCCCCCCCGTAGCGACCGCTGTTGGATCGGTTGCCGCCGGAGCGGCCATTGCCGTAGTCGGAAGGGCGGGAGCGGCTCACAGGCTTTCGGTGCTGCGGGGCAGGCCCATGGAGTAGTTGAGCACTCGCGCATCCGGGTTGTAGCGAAGCTCTCCGGCCTGCAGCAGCTGGCGGATCAGGCCTTCGAGCTCAGAGCCGATCTGGCGCAGGTTGTATTCGGTGAGGTCGGCGCCGGCCTGGGCTGCCACCAGCTCCCGGAAACGCTCCTGCACCTTGGCCAGCACCGGGGCGTCCCAGAGGAATTCGTTGTCTGGATCCACATCCATGGTGAGCTGGCTGGGATCGGCCACCAGATTGCCGTCCTCGACCCGGGCTGTGAACAGCCGCACGTGACGGGTGGTGGACTTCAGCAGGGTCTCTGCGCTGGGAGCTTCAGCAGTGAGAGGGTCGGCAGGGCTTAAGTCGGCCATGGGAAGCAGTTGCGGGCACCTGGTAGCCCAACTCTAGAAACCCTCCAGGCCGCGAAGGTCGGAAGCCCCCCTTTAAGGTTGCCACTGGTTTCGAGAAACGGTATGCGCGTCGTCATCGCCGGAGCAGGACTGGCCGGGTTGTCGTGCGCCAAATACCTCTGTGATGCCGGCCACACCCCGGTGGTGGTGGAGGCCCGCGATGTGCTGGGCGGCAAGGTGGCGGCCTGGCAAGACGAAGACGGCGACTGGTACGAGACCGGTTTGCATATCTTTTTCGGCGCTTACCGCAACATGCGCCAGCTGTTTAAGGAGCTGGACATCGAAGACCGTCTGCAGTGGAAGAGCCACTCGATGATCTTCAACCAGAAGGAAAC
>VGQC01000020.1 GCA_016882385.1 Cyanobacteria bacterium M_DeepCast_100m_m1_067
GAAGCGAAAACCGCCGGACGGAATCCCGTCACTCGCAACTGTAACGGAAGATTGCGGCACTGGTGAGAGAGCCGCGGGCAGGATGCCGCAGGGCTGCTAATGACTCCGATCAGAGCAGCTGATGGGTGCCCCCCGGGCCGCTCGATCACCTGGAGCCCGAGCATCACCCTGGTGCCCACCCGGTTTTGCTTCAACGCCTGCGGCTACTGCAGTTTTCGGCGCCCGCCGGACCCCGCAGGTCCCTTCGCAGACCCCCTCAGTGATGCCGCCGCCCAGGCCCTTCTGGAGGCCAGGCCCGAGGCGGCGGAGGTGTTGCTGCTCAGCGGCGAGGTGGCGCCCCAGTCCCCCCAGAGGCGTGCCTGGTTCCAGCGCCTGCTGGCCCTGTGCCGGTTGGCCTGGGCGCAGGGGCGATTGCCGCACACCAATGCTGGCCCCCTGTCGTTGGCGGAGATGGCGGCACTGGGTCGCCTCAACGCCTCCATGGGCTTGATGCTGGAGGGCCTCGGCCCCGCCTACGACACCCTGCACCGGCACGCCCCCAGCAAACGGCTGGCGGTGCGCCTCGGTCAGTTGGAGCAGGCCGGCCGCCTTGGGATTCCCTTCACCACCGGGCTGCTGCTCGGGGTTGGCGAGAGCCACGCCGACCGCCGTGCGGCGCTGGAGCTGCTGGCGGAGCTGCAGCGCCGCTGGGGTCATCTGCAGGAGGTGATCCTGCAGCCGTTTCGCCCAGATGGCGCCGCCGCCGTGTTGCTGACCGGCGCTGAGCAGGCCGACCTGCTCGTCACCATTGCGCAGGCCCGGGCGATCCTGCCGCCGGAGGTGCATCTGCAACTGCCTCCCAACCTCTGGCCCCTGCAGGCTTTGCCCGATGCCCTGGCCGCCGGCATCGACGATCTCGGCGGGATCGACAGCAGCGATGTGATCAACCGCGCCTATCCCCAGCCCACCCCGGCCTGCTTGACGGCAACCCTGGAGCGCGCCGGGTTCAGCCTGGTGCCGAGGCTGTGTGTGCACCCTGCCTGGCTCCCCTGGTTGCCAGCGGCCCTGCAGCGCCAGGCCCACTGCGCCGAAGCACGGTTGTTAGCGTCCAGATCGTCCGGATCCAGGAGTCCATGGCCGTGAGCGCCACGCGCGATCAGCGGGTGCTGCTGGTGCGCCTGCCCTGCAACCCCATCTTTCCGATCGGCCCGGTGTACCTGGCCGATCACATCCACAAGCAGTTTCCGGCGATTCCGCAGCGGATCCTCGATCTGGCCGCCGTGCCCCTGCTGGACGTGGAGCGGGTGCTGCTCGCCACGGTGGAGCAGTTTCGCCCCAGCCTGCTGGTGTTCTCCTGGCGCGATATTCAGATCTATGCCCCGGTGGATGGGCGTGGCGGCAATCCGCTGCAGAACTCCTTTGAGGTGTTCTATGCCCGCAATCCCCTCAAACGTCTCCGCGGCGCCCTTGGCGGCCTGCGCCTGATGGGCTCGTTTTATGGCGAGCTGTGGCGCAACCTGCGCCTGGTGCGCCGTGGCCTGAAACGGGCCCGGCGCCACCAGCCCCAGGCCACGGCTGTGCTCGGCGGGGGCGCCGTGAGTGTGTTTTATGAGCAGCTGGGCCGCCGGTTGCCCAAGGGCACGGTGGTGTCGGTGGGGGAAGGGGAGCCACTGCTGGAGAAGCTGATCCGCGGCGACTCCTTGGCGGGCGAGCGTTGCTTTGTGGTGGGTGAAGAGCCCCGGCCGGGGCTGATCCACGAGCAGCCGGCGGGCATGGAGAAAACCGCTTGCAACTACGCCTACATCGCGGAGATCTGGCCCCAGCTCGACTGGTACCTCGATGGCGGCGACTTCTACGTGGGCGTGCAGACCAAGCGGGGCTGCCCCCACAACTGCTGCTACTGCGTGTACACGGTTGTGGAAGGCAAGGCGGTGCGGGTGAACCCGGTGGCGGAGGTGATCGCCGAGATGGGCCAGCTCTATGCCAAGGGGGTGCGGGGCTTCTGGTTCACCGATGCCCAGTTCATCCCGGCGCGCCGCTACATCGACGATGCCAAGGAGCTGCTGCGGGCCATTCAGGCCCAGGGCTGGGATGACATCCGCTGGGCCGCCTACATCCGCGCCGACAACCTCGATGCCGAGCTGGCCGAGCTGATGGTGGCCACGGGGATGGAGTACTTCGAGATCGGCATCACCTCCGGCTCCCAGGAGTTGGTGCGCAAGATGCGCATGGGCTACAACCTGCGCACGGTGCTCGAAAGCTGTCGGATGCTGGCGCGGGCCGGGTTCCGCGAGCACGTGTCGGTGAACTACTCCTTCAACGTGATCGACGAGCGGCCCGAAACCATCCGCCAGACCGTGGCTTATCACCGCGAGCTCGAACGCATTTTCGGCGCCGACAAGGTGGAGCCGGCGATCTTCTTCATCGGCCTGCAGCCCCACACCCACCTGGAGCAATACGGCTTCGATCAGGGCCTGATCCAGCCGGGCTACAACCCGATGAGCATGCTGCCCTGGACGGCCCGCAAGATGCTCTGGAATCCCGAGCCGATGGGCAGCACCTTCGGCCGGATCTGCCTCGAGGCCTTCGACACCAACCCCGGCGATTTCGGCCGCACGGTGATGGCGCTGCTGGAGCGCGACTATGGCCTGGCACCTCTGGAGGAGGCGTTGCACGCGCCGGTGGAGGGGCGGCGGGCATTGGCTACGGCGAGGCGATAACCCAACAGCGAGGCGCGTGAGCTCACCACCAGCGGCGGCGGGCCCAGAGCAGCGCAGCCAGGCCGATCCAGCCGATCAGCCCGCCGATCGGATTGATGTCGGCGCCGCCGGGCCCCACCCACCAGGCCGGAGCAGCCGGGGAGATTTGCAGCAGACCCTTCTGCACCAGAAACCATCCCCCCGCCAGCCCGCCGTGCAGGCCGATGGCGCCCCACAGGGAGCCGCTATCGGCGCGGCGCTGCAGGGCCAGCGCCAACCCCAGCAGGATCAGCCCCCCCAGCAGGCCCACGGCCTCCAGTCCGGGGGCGCGGTACCAGGGGTGCAGCAGGGCAAAGATCAGCGCCTGCAGCACCAGCGCCCGGCGGGGCCCCAGCTGGAGCTCCAGTTCGCCCCAGAGCCAGCCGCGAAACAGCAGCTCCTCGGCAAATCCGACGCCCAGCAGCAGCAACAGGCCGTTGAGCAGCAGGGCGCCGTTGAGCTCTCCGAGCCATTGGGCCTGGCCCGCCAGCACCAGGGCCGCCGCCACCAGCAGCAACAGCACCAGCGCCTTGAGCAGGCCGCGCACGCCGCTGCGTAGGGCCGCGCTGAGGGGCACGGCGAGCCCCAACCGTGCCCAGGGGTGGGGCTCCTGCCACACCCGCCGCAACCGCAAGGGCAGCGAAACCAGAAGCAACACCAGCGCTAGTGCCAGTCCGGCGAGATCCACCTGGTCGGGCCGCCAGCCGGGAGCCACCAAGGCCAGGGGCCGCGAGAGCAGCCAGCCGGCGCCGTACAGCAGCGGCACGTAGAGCAGGGTGCCCCAGCCGTTGGGCCGCGCCGACCCTGGGGCCGCTGCCGCGAAGGATTCCATCAGCTTTCCGGCTCGAGGCTGCTGCTGAGGCCCTTGGCCTTGAGGGTTTCGCAGTAAAACTCCGCCGGCTCCAGATCGCAGACGATCACCAGCCCCACACCGGTGTTGTGGGCCTCCAGCATCACGGCGATCGCATCCTGTTCACTGAGGCTCGGCACCACCTGCCGCAGGGTCGACACCACGTATTCCATGGTGTTGACCGGATCGTTGTGCAGCAGCACCTTGTAGCGAGGCGACGGCTTGCGCACCCGCTCCGGTGCTTTTTCCATCACGGCCGCCCCTCCGCTCTCACGGCTAGGGGTCTGGGTGGCGATGGGGTGGGCGACGCTTGGGGAGGTCATGGCCGCTGGTGTCATGACAATGGCTCCATTAAAGGGCCCGGATGCGCCGCATGGCTTCGTCCACGTTCTCGCGGCTGTTGAAGGCCGAAAGCCGGAAGTAACCTTCGCCGGCGGCGCCGAAGCCGCTGCCGGGGGTGCCCACCACGTTGGCTTTGTTGAGCAGCAGGTCGAAGAAGCCCCAGGAATCCACGCCATCCGGTGTCTTCAGCCACACGTAGGGGGCCTGCTCGCCGCCATACACCGCCAGGCCAGCCGCACTGAGTTCGCGGCGGATGATCGCGGCGTTCTCCATGTAGAAGGCGATCAGGGCCTTCACCTGGGCCTGGCCTTTGGGTGAATACACGGCTTCGGCGCCGCGCTGCACGATGTAGCTGACGCCGTTGAACTTGGTGCACTGGCGCCGGTTCCACAGGCCCCACAGCTCCACCCGCTCGCCGTTGGCGGCCGTGCCCATGAGCCCTTTGGGCACCACGGTGAGGGCGCAGCGGGTGCCGGTGAAGCCGGCGTTCTTCGAAAACGAGCGGAATTCGATCGCGCACGCGCGAGCGCCCTCGATCTCATAGATGGAGTGGGGCAGCGCCGGGTCCTGGATGAAGGCCTCGTAGGCGGCATCAAACAGGATCAGGGCGCCTGAGGCGCGGGCGTAATCCACCCAGGCCTTCAGTTGCTCTTTGGTGGCCACCGCGCCGGTGGGGTTGTTGGGGAAGCAGAGGTAGATCAGATCCACCTTCTCGCTGGGGATCTGAGCCGTGAAGCCGTTCTCGGCATTGATCGGCAGGTAAGTGAGGCCGCCGTATTGGCCAGCGTGATCGGCATCGCCGGTGCGGCCCGCCATCACGTTGCTGTCCACATACACCGGATACACCGGGTCGGTCACGGCGATCCGGTTGCCCTCGCCCAGGATGTCGAGGATGTTGGCGCTGTCGCACTTGGAGCCATCCGACACGAAGATCTCCTCGGCGCTGATCTGGCAGCCGCGGGCCTGAAAGTCGGCGGTGGCAATTTTTTCCCGCAGCCACAGGTAGCCCTGCTCGGGGCCGTAGCCGTGGAAGCCCTCACGGGTGCCCATCTCATCGATGGCGGCCTTCATGGCGGTGCGGCATGCCTCCGGCAGGGGCTCGGTCACGTCGCCGATGCCCAGGCGGATGATCGGCGCGCTGGGGTTGGCCTCGCTGAAGGCCTTCACCCGCCGGGCGATTTCCGGGAACAGGTAACCCGCCTTGAGCTTGAGGTAATTGCCGTTGACCTGGGCCATGGAAAAGGAGTGCCGCGCAAGAGGTTGCTGATGGCGTGATTGTCCTATGGCGGGGTGGCGGGCTGCCGGGCCTCCAGAGGAGGTCGAACCCAGATGCCTGGGCGGATCTCGAAGCACGCGTCCACCGGGGCGATCAGTTCGGCTTGCTCCGGTTGGAGCTGCTCCACCAGCTCATGGAAGCCGCGGGAGAGCTTCGGAGCCTTGGAGAGCTTGATTTCATAAACCCGCCGGCGCTGGCCGCGTTCCAGCACCAGGTCGAGTTCGGCGCCGTGGCCGGTGCGCAGGAAATGGGGGCGCCAGCGTGGATGGGCGGCGATCAGCTGCTCGATCACGAAGCCCTCCCAGCTCTCACCGGCCTGCGGGTGGGCCAGCAGATCGTCGTAGCTCTCGATGCCGAGCAGGTTGTGCAGCAGGCCGCTGTCGCGCAGGTAGAGCTTGGGCGAACGCACCAGCCGCTTGCTCAGATTGGCCTCCAGGGGCGGCAGGCGCCGCAGCATGAAGGTGTGCTCCAGCGCCGCCAGTAGCTTCTGCAGCCGGGCGCTGCTGAGATCCAGCAGACCGGCCAGGCGGCTGGAATTGAGGGTCTGCCCCTGGAGGTGGGCTAGCAACCGCCACAGCCGCTCCATCAACGGCAGCGACAGCCCCAGTTCCAGTGCGGCGATGTCACGGCCCAGGAAGGTGCGGATGAAATCGTCGCGCCAGTCGATGCTGTCGTCTTCAGCTGTGGCCAGCAGGCTCTCGGGGAAGCCGCCGCGCAGCCAGAGCTGTTGCCAGCGGATGGCAGGGGCCACTTCGCTCAGCAGAAACGGGGTGAGTTCCACCTGGGCGATGCGGCCGGCCAGGCTTTCCTGGCTCTGCCGCAGCAGCGGACCGGACGCCGAACCGAGCAGCAGGAACCGCCCGGGCCGGCGATCCCGGTCGATCTCGGCGCGCAGCAGGCTGAAGAAGTCCGGCATGAGCTGGATTTCGTCGAGGCACACCAGGTCGCGGCGGTGAGCCTCGAAGAACAGCTCCGGCTCCTGGAGCTGAGCTCGATCGCTTCGGTCCTGCAGGTCGAGCAGGACGGCATCACCGCGTTCGGCCAGCAGTTGGCGGGCCAAGGTGGATTTGCCGCACTGCCGGGGCCCCAGCAGCAGGGCCGCCGGCGCCCGGTTCAGGGCCTTGGCGAGCGCCAGCTGGGCTTGCCTGGGCAAATAACCGTGCATTTCTGCAGTGTAAGCGCCAAATGGCACGGTTGATTGCGGCGCTGCTGGGCCTGAATACGATCAAGCCATCCCCGCGCCGCCGGCATCCGTGACCGTTGCCACCTCGGCTGATGCTCCGGTTGATTTTGGGGCTCTGGTGGACCTCGGCATCAGCAAGCCGGCCCGCTACCTGGGCAATGAGCTGGGGGTGCAGCCGCGCGACTGGGACATCGACTGGCCAGCGGCCGGCGTGCGCTGGGCGCTCACCTACCCCGAGGTCTACGAGGTGGGGGCTAGCAACAGCGGCCACATCATTCTCTATTCGATCCTGAATGCCGTTCCCGGCCAGCTGTGCGATCGCAGCTACCTGCCGGCGCCAGACCTGGCCGCCCGCCTGCGGGAGCGCGGCGCGCCCTTGTTTGCGGTGGAGAGCCGCCGGCCTTTGACGGCCTTCGACATCCTCGGCTTCTCGCTCAGCTACGAGTTGGGCGGCACCAACATCCTCGAGATGCTGGAGCTCGCCGGCATCCCCATCCGGGCGGACGACCGCGGCGACCTGCCCCTGGCTCACCCGGATGCCCCACCGCTGATCTTTGCTGGCGGCCCCACCGCCACCAGCAACCCCGAGCCCTTCGCCGCCTTCTTCGACTTTGTGGCTCTCGGCGACGGCGAGGAGTTGTTGCCGGAGATCGGCCTGGTGGTGGCTGAAGCCCGGGCTGCCGGTCTGGGCCGCCGGGCGCTGCTGCGGGATCTGGCCCAGGTGCCAGGGGTGTACGTGCCCAGCCTCTACGGCCCCGGGGCCGATGGGGTGAGCATCGAGCCGCTCGAGCTAGGCGCCCCGGCTCGGGTTCAGCGGCGCACCGCCACGCCCATGCCCCACTACGCCATGGGTCTGGTGCCCCACATCGAAACAGTGCACGACCGGCTCACAGTTGAGATCCGCCGCGGCTGCACCCGTGGTTGCCGCTTCTGCCAGCCCGGCATGCTCACCCGCCCCGCCCGCGACGTGGAGCCCGAGGCCGTGGTGGAAGCGGTGGACGAGGGCATGCGCCGCACCGGATACAGCGACTTCTCGCTGCTGTCGCTGAGCTGCTCCGACTACCTGGCCCTGCCGGCGGTGGGCGTCGAACTGCGCAACCGCTTGGCCGACAAGAACGTGAGCCTGACCCTGCCGAGCCAGCGGGTGGATCGCTTCGACGCCAACATCGCCCACATCATTGGTGGGGCGCGCAAGGGCGGGCTCACCTTTGCGCCGGAGGCCGGCACCCAGCGCCTGCGCGACATCGTCAACAAGGGGCTCACTGATGCCGAGCTGCTGGCCGGCATTCGCACGGCGATGGAGAACGGCTACCGCAAGGTCAAGCTCTATTTCATGATCGGCCTGCCGGGGGAAACCGACGCCGACGTGCTTGGCATCGCCGACACCTGTCAGGCCCTGCAGCGGCAGTGCGCCGATCTGGGGAGGCTGGAGCTCAACCTGACGATCAGCAATTTCACGCCCAAGCCCCACACGCCGTTTCAGTGGCACAGCGTCAGCACCGATGAGTTTCGGCGCCGCCAGGAGTTGTTGCGCCGGGCCCTGCGTCAGCTGCGGGGCCTCAAGACCAACTTCACCGATGTGCGCCTCTCGGCGGTTGAGGATTTTGTAGGCCGCGGCGACCGCCGCCTCTCTGCGGTGATCGAGGCGGCCTGGCGGGCCGGGGCGGGGCTGGATGCCTGGTTTGAGTCGGCCGAGCGCAGCTACGCCGCCTGGACCGGCGCGATCGAGGCTGCGGGTCTGGGAGGGTGCTACCGCCAGCTTGAGCTTGGCGCCTGGAGCGCGGCTGAGGCGATGGAGACGGCGGATCTGGAGGCCTTCTGCCGCCAGAGCCTGCCGTGGGACCACATCGATTCCGGCCTCGACAAGCGCTGGCTCGCCGAAGATTTGCAGCGGGCTCTGGCCGCGGCGGTGGTGCCCGACTGTTCTTTCGAGGGGTGCAGCAGCTGCGGTGTGTGTGGTCCGGAGCTCGGCCACAACGTGGTGATTCCGCCGCCGGCGATTCCGGCCGCGTTGCCCCAGCGCGCCCCGGCCAGCGAGCGGGTGGACCGGTTGCGGATCGGGTTCACCAAAACCGGCTCCCTGGCCCTGATCAGCCACCTCGACACCCTGCGGATGCTGGAGCGGGCCCTGCGCCGTTCGGGGCTGCCGGTGAGCTTCACGGGCGGTTTTCACCCCCTGCCGCGCCTGCAGTTGGCGCTGCCGCTGCCCCTGGGGGTGGAGGGGGATGGCGAGTGGCTCGACCTGGAGTTCACGCAGGCGGTGGATCCGGCGGCGGTGCGGGAGCAGCTGCAACCGCAGCTTCCCGCTGAATTCCAGCTGCTCTCGGCGGCCCGGGTCCCAGTGTTTGGGGTGAGCCTCTCCCAGGAGCTGGAGGCCGCCCACTGGAGCTTCGTGCTCCAGCCGGAGGCGGGAGAGCACGTGCCGCCGGAGCAGTGGCAGCAGGCGCGCACCACGCTGCAAGCGGCCGAGAGCTTGATCTGGCACGACACGGATAAAAAAGGTCGCCCCCGCAGCCGGGAGTGCCGGCCCTATTTGTTGGAGCTGCAGATGACTGCAGCGGCAGACGGCGCCCAGCGGTGCAGCTTGCGGGCGGCGATCGATGCCTCGGGCCGCAGTCTGCGGCCCGAGCAGGTGCAGCACTGGATCAGTGAGCGACTGGGCCAATCCCTGGCCCTGACAGCCCTGCGCCGGCAGGCCTTGGTGCTGAAGCCCGTGCTAATTTCGTTCCAAGGCGAATAGCTTGTTGAGTCCGACGCTTCTCGGAGTCCGCCAGCTGCCGGTAGCCAGATTCGCTGGTTTCACCGCCCCCGGGCAACCCTGCCCCAGTCTTCGCCCCACCGCTTTCAAGAAGTTCCATTCCTGAAAGCTGTTCCGCGGCAGTTGATGCGCGGCTAATTCAGAACAGCATTTTCCGCAGCAACGCCCCCGGCTGTCCGGTTCCTCCGACATCCCGGTTGCTTTAGGTCACTTTCAGTTCAGGCCGCTTGATTCGAAGGGCTGACGACAGCCCCACTGCATCGTTTCATTCGCATTGCTGCATCCGGGATCGGCCGAGCCCCATCCGGTTTTGCCTGGTCCAGCCCAGATCTGCTGCAGCCAGATCCTTTCACAGTTTTTCCTTCTGGCCGGGCCCGTCGGGCCCCATCCCTTTCCCCATGCCCCAGCAGATCGTCATTGCCGAGCAACTGCGGATCGCCGCGGTTCTCAACGACGAACGTGTTGATGAATTGGTGGTGGCCCAGGGCCGCTATCAAATCGGAGATGTGTACCTCGGCACCGTTGAAAACGTATTGCCTGGTATCGATGCTGCCTTCGTCAACATTGGCGAAAGCGAGAAAAATGGTTTTATTCATGTCACGGATCTAGGCCCCTTGCGACTGCGCAAGGGTGCCGCCGGCATCACAGAGCTGCTGGAGCCCCGCCAGAAGGTACTGGTGCAGGTGATGAAGGAGCCCACGGGGACCAAGGGTCCCCGGCTGACCGGCAACCTGGCCCTGCCCGGGCGTTTTTTGGTGCTGCAGCCCCACGGCCAGGGCGTCAACATCTCCCGCCGGATCAACGGCGAAAACGAGCGCAACCGCCTGCGGGCCCTCGGGGTGCTGATCAAGCCGCCCGGAGCGGGTCTGTTGATTCGCACCGAAGCCGAGGGGGTCAGTGAAGAGCTGCTGATCGACGACCTCGAAACCCTGCTGCGCCAGTGGGAGGGCATCCAGACCGCGGCTGAGAGTGCCAGCCCACCGGTGCTGCTCAACCGCGACGAAGACTTCGTGCATCGCGTGTTGCGCGATCTCTACAGCCCGGAGTTGGTGCGGGTCGTGGTGGACACCCCCGAAGCGGTTGCCCGGGCCAATGCCTTCTTGGGCTCCGACCACACCAATGTGCTGGTGGAGGCCCACACCGAGTCGTCGGAGATCCTTGAACACTTCAAGGTCAACGCCGCCATTCGCGATGCCCTCAAGCCGCGGGTGGATCTGCCGTCCGGGGGCTACATCATCGTCGAGCCCACCGAGGCGCTCACCGTCATCGATGTCAACTCCGGTTCGTTCACCCGCTCCGCCAATTCCCGCGAGACGGTGCTCTGGACCAACTGTGAGGCGGCTGTCGAGATCGCCCGCCAGCTCAAGCTCCGCAATATCGGCGGCGTGGTGATCATCGACTTCATCGACATGGAGTCGCGCCGCGATCAGCTGCAGCTGCTGGAGCACTTCACCCAGGCCGTGCGCGACGACGCCGCCCGGCCGCAGATCGCCCAGCTCACCGAGCTCGGCTTGGTGGAGCTCACCCGCAAGCGCCAGGGCCAGAACATCTACGAGCTGTTCGGGCGTGCTTGCCCCAGCTGCGGTGGCTTGGGCCATGTGGCCGTGTTGCCCGGCAAGGACACCCTCCAGCCCCTGGCGACCCTCACCGGACTGGTGCGCTCAGCGGCGTCGGCTCGGGCTGAGGTGCTCAGTCCTGGCACTCCCGAGGGCGGTTCTGGCCGCCGCCGCCGCGGCGGCCGCGGCGGCCGTGGTGGCGGCGAATTGCCGGACACCACCAGCGCGGTGGATGGCTTTGAGACCCCCGTTTCCGTTGAGGCCCCGCGGGCCAGTGCCGCTGCCAGCACGGAGCCGGCGCCACGCCGCTTCGACCACGAGCTGGTGGCCGTGCCGATGGATGCCGAGCAGGAGTTGGTGTTTGGCTGGATGGGTCTCAACCCCGCCCTGCTGCTCGATCAGCCCCCGAGCAGCGACAACGTTGTGGTGCGGGTGGTGCGCCCCGGCGTGGATGCGGATGAGGTGCTTGAGGCAGCCCGTCAGCAGTTGGCGGCCAGTGGTTCCCGTCGCCGGCGGGGTCGGGGTGGTCGGGGCGGTGGCTCCGCAACGTCTGACTCCCAGCCTGGCGAAGCCCCAGCCACGGGCGCTGGTGACCAGCACGGTGGGTCGACGGCGGCGGCTCCCGCTCCGGTCGAGATCACACCGCTGCCTGGACTCAGTGAACCGGAAACGGTGGTGACGGTGTCGGTGCCCACCACCACCAGCATTGCCCCTCCGGAGGTGGAGGTGCCGGCCCGCCGCGGCCGCACCCGCAGTCCGGTGGCAGCTTCTGCTGCCAAAACGACCGCTGCCGAGGCTGATGCCCCTGCTGTGGCTGTTGTCGAGCCTGCGGTGGATGACTCCGGGGAACCTCGCCGCCGCCGCCGCCGCTCCTCGGCCGCCAGCTGAGTTGGCCTTGCCGGATCCCTGGCAAGGTCGGGATCCGGCCCAGTGTGCTGGGGTGGATGAGGTAGGTCGTGGTTGTCTGTTTGGCCCGGTCTTCGCCGCTGCCGTGGTGCTCCCCGCTGCCGCCCTGGCCCCTTTGGGCGAGCTGGGCCTCACCGACAGCAAGAAGCTCACCGCCCGTCGCCGTGCGGCGCTGGTGCCAGCCATCCAGCAGTGGGCGGCGGCTTGGGCCCTCGGCCAGGCTTCGGCGGCGGAGATCGATCGCCATGGCATCCGGCTGGCGACCGAGCAGGCCATGCACCGTGCCCTGCAGAAGCTGCCCTGCTCGCCCGCCTTGGTGATCGTGGATGGGGTGTTGCCCCTGCGGGGCTGGAGCGGCGAGCAAGCCACCTTGGTGCGCGGCGACAGCCTCTGCTTGGCGATCGCGGCCGCCAGCGTGCTGGCCAAGCAGGCCCGCGACGCTTTGATCGCCGCCCTGGCCCAGCGCTACCCCGGCTACGGGCTGGATCGCCATGCCGGCTATGGCACGGCCCAGCACCGTGCGGCGCTGGCGCAATGGGGACCCACCCCCCTGCACCGCCTCAGCTTTCTGGGCCGGCTGACGCTCAGTGCTCCTGGCACCAGTTTTGAAAGTCGCTGAGCAGCTGCTGGCCCACCCGGCCCTTGATGCCCAGCAGGATGCCCGCCAGCAGCGAACGGCCCGTGGCCTCCAGCACCTTGGCTGGGATCAGTTTCAACAGGGGCGGTTGGCTCACCGCTACCGCGAGCGTGGCTTCGCCTTCCAGTCCACGGGCTCCCGCCGCCAGCCAGGAGCCCAGGGTGAGCTGGAAATCGTCCACCAGCCCCAGCCCCTCCAGTTCGCAATCGGTGGCCTCCAGCACGATCCGCCCTGGCTCCAGGCTGGTGCGCAGGTCCACCAGCGGCTGGATCTGCAGTTGGAACACCTGCAGCTGGGTGACCGTATAGCGGTAGCGTCCGGGCCCGATGGGCTCGAGCTGGCTCGGGTCGAGTAGGGCCTTCACGACGCGGTCCTGATCCTGCAGGTAGGAGGCCAGCCGTTCGGGCTGGACGCTCACGTCAAGTTGCAGTTGCTGACTGGCGCTGAAGGCCAGGGGCATGGCCTGCGGGCCGGCGCGGCATGATCCTATCGGCCCTCCGTCGGGGGCTTTCCTCGGTTTCTGGAAACGATGCGTTTTGCCTTCCTCGGCCCGGCCGGCACCTACGGCGAGCAGGCAACCCGGCAATTGGCGGAGCTTGAAGGCATCGCCAACCCTGAGCTGGTGCCCCAACTCGGGATTCGGGCCGTGGTGCAGGCCCTGGCCCAGGGCACGTGTGACGCCGCCGTGGTGCCGGTGGAAAACTCGGTGGAGGGAGGCGTGACCGCCTGTCTGGATGCGCTCTGGGAGCATCCGGATCTCACCGTGGCCCGTGCCCTGGTGCTGCCGATCCGCCACGCCCTGCTGGGCAGTGGTCCGATTGAGGGGGTCAGTGAGGTGCTCTCCCACCCCCAAGCTCTGGCCCAGTGCAGCCAGTGGCTGTCCGAGCACCTGCCCCAGGCCCTGCAGCTGCCCACCAGTTCCACTGCCGAAGCCGCCCGCATGGTGGCCGGCAGCCGCTTCCGGGCGGCGATCGCCTCACGGCAGGCCGCTGCGGAGCACGGCCTGCAGGAGCTGGCCTACCCGATCAATGATGTGGCCGGCAATTGCACCCGCTTCCTGCTGCTGCGCCGCGGGGAGCGCGCTGCCGAGGGGCCGATGGCCAGCCTTGCCTTCTCGCTCCACTCCAACCAGCCCGGGGCCCTGCTCAAGGCACTGGGCTGTTTTGCCCAGCGCGGGCTGAACATGAGCCGCATCGAGTCGCGGCCGTCGAAACGGGAGATGGGGGAGTACATCTTTTTCGTCGATCTGGAGCTGCCCGAGGGCTCCACGCCCCTGGAGGCGGCCCTGGCCGAGTTGGCCCCCCTCTGCGAGCACCTGGCCCTGTTCGGGACTTACCCGCTCACCAACCAGGCTTGACGCCACGGAACACGCCGAACTGCATCAGGCCGGTGGCAAAGGCCCAGTGCATCAGCAGGATCGTGGGAGTTTCCCGCAGGCCCTGCAGGACGGCTCCCGGTCCGAGCCCAAGGATGGCCCCCGGCCGCCGCACCCCTTCGGCGATCGAGTCGATCCAGGAGGGGAGGGTGGCCCGGGTCCAGTCATCGGTGTCCACAGCCATCCCGCCGGCGTAGCGACTCTGCTCAAGGTGCTGGCGGAGGCCGCGGATGCTGGCGAATTCGGGATGGGCCCACTGCTCCAGCAACTGGCGCATCACCCAGCGCTCTCGGCGGGTCATGGCGCCATCGGCGGGATCGCGCCGGTTCCAATCGGCCACGGCCAGGAGGCCGCCGGGTTTCACCACCCGCAGCAGCTCATCGGCGTAGCGTTGCTTGTCGGGCATGTGGGGGCAGGCCTCCACGCTCCACACCGCATCGACGCTGGCGTCGGCCACCTCCAGGGCGAGGGCATCCATCACCGCGAAGCGGCAGCTGAGGTCGGCTGGCGTGAGCGCCTGGGCCCGGGCGATCTGGGCTGGGCTGATGCTGATGCCCAACACGTTGAGGCCGTAATCGCGGGCCAGGATGCGGGCGCTGCCGCCGATGCCGCAGCCCACATCGAGCACCGTCGACCCGGCGGGAAGCCGGTCGAGGCCGCTCCAGCGCACCAATTCATGCACGAAGGTCTCCTTCGCCGCCCGGAAGTCCTGGCGCCCACTTGGGGTCCGCCCGGAGTCGCGGTAGTAGCCCAGGTGGATGTGGTCACCCCAGAGGCGTTCCAGCAGCTGGTCATTGGTCCAGCGGTCGTAGGCGTCGGCCACGCTGGCGCTGGATTCGTAGCGGCGCCGACGCTGCAGCCAGATGCGGGTGGCCACGGCGATGGCCGCGGCAAGGAGGGCTCCAGCCCCGATGGTGGCGGCCAGGGGCCAGCTGAGGAGGGTCATGAAGCCGCTTGCTGGGGCTGGGATTATTGGGGCTGGAACGTGTCCTTGAGCACGGTGCGGGCCGCCAATTGACGGCGGGTCTGGTCGAGAAGCTCGTACTCCTGGCGCAACCGCTCGCCGGTGTCGGTGATTTCCAGCAGCGCCTGCTGGTGGTCGGCCACGGGCCCACCCAGGTGGGCGCCGATCCAGAACGACAGTTCCCGGGGCAGCTCGGGCAGATCGTTGGGCAGGCTGGCGGGCTTGCCGATCAGCTTGCCCGTGAGCTCCACCACATCCCGCAGGGCCTGACCGACCGTGCCGGCCAGTTCGTCCAGCTCGGCAGGGCCGGCTTCGGGGTCATCTTCAATCCAGCTCACCAGGCCCACCCGAAAGGGTGCCTCGCGCACAATGTCGAGCACGCGAAAGCGCTGCTGACCCATGGTCACGATGTTGCTGCGGTCGTCATCCTGGGTTTGGCAGTGCAGGATCTCAGCACAGCAGCCCACGTCCGCCATGGTTTGGGTCTGGGGATCCCAGCGCACCACCCCAAAACGCTGGTCACCGGCCATCACCGTGCGCAGCAGCATCCGGTAACGGGGCTCAAAAATGTGCAGTGGCAGCACTTCCTGGGGGAAGAGCACCACATCCGGCAGGGGAAACAGTGGCAGCTCCCGTACGGCCAGTTCACCCATGGCTTGATCAGGAGGTGCTGATTTATCTTAGAAAAAATGCCCCCGCCACGCGCCAGCGTGACAGGGGCAAAGAACCTGGAGGGGCGAACCCTGATCCGGTGATCAGAGCTTGACTTCGATGTCGACGCCGCTGGGCAGATCCAGCTTCATCAGCGCGTCGATCGTTTTCGCCGAAGGGCTGTAGATGTCGATGATGCGCCGGTGGGTGCGGGTTTCGAAGTGCTCGCGGGAGTCTTTGTCGACGTGGGGCGAGCGCAGCACGCAGTAAATCTTGCGCTTGGTGGGCAGGGGGATGGGGCCGATGGCCGTGGCAGCGGTGTGATCGGCGGTTTCGATAATTTTTTCGCAGGAGAGATCCAGCATGCGGCGATCAAACGCCTTCAGGCGGATGCGGATCTTCTGCTGAGCGATGGCGGTGGACATGGGAGATCAGACTCGGAACGGTCGTCAAGGGGCTCAAGCCTGGCCAGCCGGGTGGCTGATGGAGCTGGATTGTCGAGGTGCTGGGAAGGGGTGAGCCCGGTGGACCCACCCCATGAAACTTACCTCAGGCTCAGGCGATGATCTTGGAGACCACACCGGCACCGATGGTGCGGCCGCCTTCGCGGATGGCGAAGCGCATGCCCTGCTCGATGGCCACCGGGCAGATCAGCTCGCCGGTCATCTTGATGCGGTCACCGGGCATCACCATTTCCACGTTCGCACCGTCGTCGGAGGTGAAGGCCGTGATCTGGCCGGTCACGTCGGTCGTACGGATGTAGAACTGCGGGCGATAGCCAGCGAAGAAGGGGGTATGGCGGCCGCCTTCTTCCTTCTTGAGCACATACACCTCACCCTCAAACTTGGTGTGGGGGGTGATGGAGCCGGGCTTGACCAGCACCATGCCGCGCTCGATGTCTTCCTTCTGCACACCGCGCAGCAGCAGACCCACGTTGTCGCCGGCCATGCCCTCGTCGAGCAGCTTGCGGAACATTTCCACGCCGGTGACGGTGGTTTCGCGGGTGTCCCTGATCCCCACGATCTGCACGGTCTCGCCGACCTTCACCTTGCCGCGCTCGATCCGACCGGTGGCCACGGTGCCACGACCGGTGATCGAGAAGACGTCTTCGATGGCCATCAGGAACGGCTTGTCGATTTCGCGCTCGGGCTCGGGGATCGACTCGTCGACGGCATCCATCAGGTCGAGGATTTTGTCGACCCACTCGTCGGCGCCACGCTCAGCCTTGTTGCCAGCTTGGATGTACTCCAGAGCCTTCAGAGCTGAACCAGCCACCACGGGGATGTCGTCGCCGGGGAAGTCGTAGCTGCTGAGCAGTTCACGCATCTCCAGTTCGACGAGCTCGAGGATCTCCTCGTCGTCGACCATGTCCTTCTTGTTGAGGAACACCACCAGCGCGGGCACGCCCACCTGCTTGGCCAGCAGGATGTGCTCCTTGGTCTGGGCCATCGGGCCGTCGGTGGCGGCCACCACCAGGATTGCGCCGTCCATCTGGGCGGCACCAGTGATCATGTTCTTGACGTAGTCCGCGTGGCCGGGGCAGTCCACGTGGGCATAGTGACGCTTGCCGGTTTCGTATTCGACGTGCGCGGTGTTGATGGTGATCCCCCGCTCTTTCTCTTCAGGGGCACCATCGATTTCGTCGTAGGCCTGGGCCTTGGCCATGCCTTGGGATGCCAGCACGTTGGTGATGGCAGCCGTCAGGGTGGTTTTGCCGTGGTCAACGTGGCCAATGGTGCCGATGTTGACGTGGGGCTTGTTCCTTTCGAACTTCTCGCGTGCCATGAGTGGAAAGAATCGGGGGATTAAAGGGTAGAGGAGAGATCAGGAATTGCCCTGATTCTTGGAGATGATGGCCTCAGCCACGTTGCGAGGAACTTCCTCGTAATGGCTGAACTCCATCGAGAAAATACCCCGACCCTGGGTCATGGATCGGAGCTGGGTGGCATAGCCGAACATCTCGGCCAGGGGCACTTTCGACTGGACCTTGGACTGCCCATTGTCAATGGACTGCCCTTCGACCTGGCCGCGACGGGATGAGAGGTCGCCGATGACCGATCCAAGGAAATCCTCGGGGATCTCAACCTCCACCTTCATCATCGGCTCAAGAAGTACAGGATTGCACTTCTTGACGGCGTCTTTGAAGGCCATGGAACCGGCGATCTTAAACGCCATCTCCGAAGAGTCGACGTCGTGATAGGAGCCGTCGACCATGGTCGCCCTGACGTCGATCATGGGGAAACCAGCAATCACGCCGGATTGACAGGTCTCCTTCATGCCGGCTTCGGCGGGGCCGATGTACTCCTTGGGAACGATGCCGCCAACAATCTTGTTGACGAATTCGAACCCCGAACCCGGCTCGCCGGGGGTCATTTCGATTACCACGTGGCCGTATTGGCCCTTGCCACCGGTTTGGCGAGCAAATTTGCCTTCGCCTTTGGAGCTGGTGCGAATGGTTTCGCGATACGACACCTGGGGGGCGCCGATGTTTGCTTCCACCTTGAATTCGCGCAGCATTCGGTCCACCAGGATTTCCAGGTGGAGTTCGCCCATGCCGGCAATCACGGTCTGGCTGGTTTCCGGATCAGTGGAGACCCGGAAGGTGGGGTCTTCCTCCGACAGGGACTGGAGTGCCTTAGAGAGCTTCTCCATGTCGCCCTTGGTTTTCGGCTCCACGGCCACCGAGATCACCGGCTCGGGGATGTACAGCGATTCGAGAATGATCGGATCGGACTCGACGCAGAGTGTGTCTCCTGTGGTGGTGTCCTTGAGGCCCAGCACGGCACCCAGGTCGCCGGCGCGCAGCTCATCCACCTCTTCCCGGTCATCGGCCTTGAGCAGAATCAGCCGGGAGATGCGCTCTTTCTTGTCTTTGGTGGAGTTGAGCACGTAGCTGCCCTTGTTGAGCACGCCCGAATACATGCGCACAAAGGTGAGCTTGCCGTACGGGTCGGCCATCACCTTGAAGGCCAGGGCGCTGAAGGGAGCGCTGTCGTCACAGGGACGGTTCGACTCGGTGCCATCAGGCAGCAGGCCGGTGATCGGTGGCACGTCCACAGGAGCGGGCAGGTAGTCGACGACGGCGTCGAGCACCAGCTGCACACCCTTGTTCTTGAAGGCCGAGCCACACACCATCGGCACCATGCCGTGATGAATGGTGGCGTTGCGGATGCCCTTGATCAACTGCTCCTCTGTGAGCTCGCCGTTCTCGAGGAAGACATCAATCAGGGTTTCGTCGGATTCGGCAACCGATTCCATCAGCTTGAGGCGCCATTCCTGGGCCTCGTCTTTCATGTCGGCCGGAATCTCGGCTTCGATGATGTCGGTGCCGAGATCATTCGTGTAGATGATCGCCTTGTTGCGCACCAGGTCGATGATCCCTTTCAGCTCGCCTTCGGCACCAATCGGTAGTTGGATTGGGGCGGCGTTGGCCTTGAGGCGATCTTTGATCTGCTCGTAGACCTTGAGGAAATTGGCACCGGTGCGGTCCATCTTGTTGACGAACACGATCCGAGGCACGTTGTAGCGATCAGCTTGGCGCCACACCGTTTCCGACTGGGGCTGGACACCACCGACGGCACAGAACACGGCGACCACGCCGTCCAGCACCCGCATCGAGCGCTCCACTTCGATCGTGAAGTCGACGTGCCCAGGGGTGTCGATGATGTTGATGCGGTTGTCTTTCCAGCTGGTGGAAATGGCCGCAGCAGTAATGGTGATGCCGCGCTCGCGCTCCTGCTCCATCCAGTCGGTGACAGCGGCGCCGTCGTGCACCTCGCCCATCTTGTGCACCACGCCTGAATAGAACAGAATCCGTTCAGTTGTGGTGGTCTTGCCCGCATCAATGTGCGCGGCAATACCGATATTTCTGACGCGTTCCAGTGGAAAGGCGCGGGCCACGGGGGAGGTCTCCGAGAGGTCTACAAAACGAGGGCGTCACTCTACAGACTGGGTCTGCAGGGGCTGAAGCCGCCCAGGACTTCAGCCGCTTAAAGGCAACTGACGGGAATCAGTAGCGGTAGTGGGCGAAGGCCTTGTTGGCTTCGGCCATCTTGTGGGTTTCTTCCCGCTTGCGCACGGCACTGCCCGCTTCGTTGGCAGCATCCATCAGCTCGCCGGCCAATTTCTGGGCCATGCTGCGTCCGTTCCGGGCCCGGGAGAAGTTGACCAACCAACGCAGGGCCATGGCGGTGCCCCGCTCCTGACGCACTTCCATCGGCACCTGATAGGTGGCGCCACCCACGCGTCGGGCCCGCACTTCCACCAAGGGCGTGGCGTTGCGCACGGCGGTTTCGAACAGCTCGAGCGGATCAGAGCCCGTGCGGTCGTTGATCAGCGAAAACGCGTCCGAGAGGATGCGCTGGGCGGTGGATTTTTTGCCGTGTTTCATCAGCCGGGCCACGATCATCGAGGCCAGGCGGCTGTTGAACTGAGGGTCGGGAAGCACGGGGCGCTTCTCGGCGGCATTGCGGCGAGACATGGTCGACCGGAGCGGGAAGGACGAGGGGGAAGTGGACCAGGGACCCAGGCGGGTGCCCAGTAGGCAGTTGGCAGGGATTCAGCGGCTGGACCGGCTGATCGACGTCAACTCAGGCTTTGGGCGTCTTGGCGCCGTACTTGGAACGGGACTGGCGGCGATCCTTCACACCAGCTGTGTCCAGGGTGCCCCGAATGATGTGGTACCGCACGCCGGGCAGATCCTTGACGCGACCCCCACGGATCAGCACCACGGAGTGCTCCTGGAGGTTGTGGCCGATGCCGGGGATGTAGGCCGTCACCTCAAAGCCGGAGGTGAGGCGCACGCGAGCCACCTTGCGAAGGGCCGAGTTCGGCTTCTTCGGAGTGGAGGTGTACACGCGGGTGCAGACACCACGGCGCTCGGGGCACGAACGCAGGGCAGGCGACTTTGTCTTCCGGGAAAGACTCTGGCGCTCAGTACGGATCAGCTGTTGAATGGTGGGCATCGAGGGCCGGGATCTGGTCGGAGAACACTGGTCGGACGTCCGACCGATTTCGACAATCCGTCACCTTACTGGGTCGCCTGTCGGCTCGCAGTTCCCCGGCTGAATGCGGTGCCACAGGCGCAGCTCACCACGCCTTCGCCGGGGCGCACCAAAAAGCCGCCGCCGCTGATGTCGCCGCGGTAGTCGAGGCTCAAACCCGTGAGCAGGGTGAGCTGCTCCGCCGGGGCATAGAGGGTGATGCCATCGGCGCGGGCGATCGGCGTTCCCGCCAGATGGCCCGGTCGCAGCCGGATGGCCCAACGCTCGCAGCTGCCCTCCACCAGGTCGAGGTGCATCATCCCGGGGGTGCCGGCCACGGCAGCCTGCCGCCCCAACTCAGCCGCGGCGGCGGCGGTCACGCGCAGGCTGTGACCCTTGGGCATGGCGGGCTCGGCAGGTGGTCGGTCCCCCACTTTGGCAGGACTCGCCAGCTCCACAGCCGTTTCATGGCACCAGTCCCACGCCGTTATGCACCGAGCCGGCCACGCCTCTGCCTTTCACTTGCAGCGAGCCTCCCAGCACCAGGCCAGTGGAGCTGCCGCCGTCGAGGTTGAGGGCATGGCGCAGTCCCAATTGCTGCAGCAGGGCGGCCGTTTCCCCCAGTGACGGCCCGCTGTCCTGGGTGCCTTCCATGGTGATCAACCACACCTGCCGGTCGTCGCTGGCCAGCACGGTGCGCGGCGCCCCTTGGCTGAGGAAGGAGCTGCTGAAGTTCTCGGCGGCGCCGTTGAGCACAATCCGCCCGTCCAGGAGCAGCAAGGGGCCGCCCCCGATCACATGGGGTGCCAGGCCCAGGTCGTTGCTCGGTCGGCTCTCGAGCTGGAGTCGCTCGCCAGGCCCCCAGGGCAGTTCTGCGCCGCCGCGAGCCACCAGCAACAGGTCGTCTCCCCGCAGGGGCACGCCGGCGTCGAGCTCGGCGGGGCCCAGCCGTTGCCGCACGCTGCCCGCCTGGACCAGCAGGCCCGTTTCCGAGCCGCTCAGGGCCTTGTAGCTCGCACCCCAGTCGGCGGTGTAGCGGCTGATGCCGCGCTGCACGTAGCCGCTGTTCACCACCACGATCGGCAGCCGCTGGCCGCTCGGGCCCACGATCCATTCGCTCAACTGCAAACGACCGAATTGGGGCAGGCTGCGCTCGCCCCAGGCCGCCACGCCCCGGTTCAGGATGGGGCCGGATAGCCAGCGGCCGTTGTCCTTCAGGGCTCCGAGGGGCAGGCGCCGCACCCGGTTGAAGTAGCCGCCGTTGATGGCCACCCAGGCCTGCTGCTGGTTGGCGAGCTGCACCAGCGAACTGAGCCCTTCCATCCCCCCGGGCCTGGCCAGGGGCCGCAGCTGCAGGGGGGCGGTGCGGGGATCGATGCGGACCGCATTGATGCGCACCCCCTGGCGAATCAGCCGATCCCACTGCACCTGCTTGCCGAGCAAAGCCTGCAGGCGGGGATCAATCGGAGGGGCGGGGCTGGCTGAGGCGCCGCTGGCCTCAACGGGCCACTCGATCACCACCCGGGCCGGATCCCCCAGGCTGAACACACGGCCCAACTGGCCCGTGGCGGGCTTCAGGCTCAGGCCTGCGGCGGCCTGCTGGCCTAGCAGGCCGAGGCCCTGAAGCTGGACCTGCTGCTCGTTCCTGCTGGTGAGATCGATCCTCAGCCCGCCGGCGTCGCCATCCAGCACGGCCGGACCACTGAGGTCGAGGACGACGCGTCGGATGGGTCCCGGGGTGGAGCTGCGCACCTGCAGGAGCTGGGGCCTGGCCAGCTCGAGGCTGAGCAGGTTGCCCTCCTGTCGCATGGCCACCCCGAGGGCGCGAAACATCGGGCTCACCTCGATGGCCACCTCGTCGTCGAGGCTGCGCTGGGCGCCGGCAGGCACCTGGAGCCCTTGGCCGAACCACTCCAGATCGAGGGAGCCGTCGCTGCGGCTGCGGCTGGTGACCCCCAGCTGGTTCTCAAGCACCTCCAGCGGAATCCAGAGCTGCGTGGGGCGATCACCGGATGGTCCAAGCCAAAGCCAACGGGCCGTTTGGGTGCGGCCGTTGATGCGGAGGCTGCTGCCCTGCCGCTGCTGGCCTGTTTCGGGGCGGGGGGCACGGTTGGCGCCTGGGAGCCTGGCTGGAGCCGCAGGTGTGGCCGGCGTTGTGGCAGAAGGTGGCGGCGGTGGTGGCGGCATCGCCAGGGGGATGGCTCGGCTGGCCGCCGGCAGCAGCAGAACCAGGAGCCAGGGAGTCAGCGAAGCTGCGGAAGCCATGGCCCACCCAGCCGTCAGCGATGAACGCTAACCCTCTTCACCGGTCGGGCGCCCGGGGCTGGGGGGTGCGCATCCCTAGGATTGGAAGTTCTGCTGTTGCAGGCACCTCCGGGTGTGCTGCAGCGCTGATCTG
>VGQC01000021.1 GCA_016882385.1 Cyanobacteria bacterium M_DeepCast_100m_m1_067
TATGAGGCTTTCTGTCTGGGGGGCGGCAACTCCGTGCGCGGTTACTACGACTGTGATCTCGGCGTGGGCAAGAGCTTCGCCGAAGCCACGATCGAATACCGCTTCCCGATCTTCAGCATCATCAGTGGTGAGATCTTCTTTGACGCCGGCACCACCTTCGGCACCCAGGGCGATATCCCGGGCAATCCGGGTGGTCTGCTGGGCAAGAAGGGTGAGGGCTATTCCCCGGGCATCGGCGTGATCGTGACCACGCCGGTGGGACCCCTGAGGCTGGAAGCCGCCACCCAGGACTTCACCAGTGACTGGCGCTTCAACCTCGGCGTGGGCTGGAAGTTTTAGTGGTGCAGTGGCCCGTTGATTACACCGGAGCCTGGACTCTCCAAACCCCGGTGGAGCGGCGCGGTGTGGGCCTGCACAGCGGCCAGCAGGCCACGGTGCGGCTTCAGGCCTCGGAGCGTCCGGGTTTCTGGGTGGGCTGGCTCGATGCACCAGAGCTTCCGCTGTGCCGATTGGCTCCAGGCCAGGTGAGTGACACCCAGCTGTGCACGGCCTTGCGGCTGGGCCCACGCCGGCTGGCCACGGTGGAGCACCTGCTGGCAGCCCTGGCCGGCACCGGGGTGACCCAGGCGGAGATTTTGGTGAGCGGTGAGGAGGTTCCCCTGTTGGATGGTTCGGCGTTGCCTTGGGTGGAGGCTTTGGCCGAAGCGGGGTTGACGGCCCTTCCGGCCCCCTCTGCCGGGGTGGTGCTCAAGGCTCCGCTGACGGTGAGCGATGGCTCCAGCTTTGCCACGGCGTTGCCTTACGCCGGCCTGCGGCTCGGCGCTGCGATCGAGTTCACGGATGCGGCCATCGGGCGCCAGCTGTTTTCCCTGGAGCTCACCCCTTGCACGTTTGTCGATGAGATTGCCCCGGCCCGCACCTTTGGTCTGCGCTCCCAGGTGGATCAATTGCGGGCAGCGGGGTTGATTCAGGGGGGTTGCCTGGAGAACGCCCTGGTGTGCGACGGCGAGACCTGGCTCAACCCGCCGCTGCGGTTTGCCGAGGAACCCGTGCGCCATAAAATCCTGGACTTGTTGGGAGACCTTGCACTCGTCGGCCTACCTCGGGCCCAGGTGTTCGCTTACCGCGGCTCCCATGGGCTTCACACCTCTCTGGCGGCTGCTTTGGCTGACTTGCCTCCTGCCATTCCCTCTCCCGGTTGATCCCTTTGTCTGAGTCCAGTTCTTCGGTTTCCGCATCCCCGCTGCCCGCCTCTCCGCTGCCCGGCTCAGTGGTTTCCAGCAGGGAGGTGATTCTCACCACGGAGCAAATCCAGGGATTGCTGCCCCACCGCTACCCCTTCGCTTTGGTGGATCGGGTGATTGAGCACGAGCCCGGCAAGCGAGCTGTGGCGATCAAAAATGTCACCCTCAACGAGCCGCAGTTTCAGGGCCATTTCCCGGGCCGCCCGCTGATGCCTGGGGTGTTGATCGTGGAGGCCATGGCCCAGGTGGGCGGCCTGATCGTGACCCAGATGCCCGATCTGCCCAAGGGGTTGTTTGTGTTTGCCGGAATCGACGGGGTGCGATTTCGCCGGCCCGTTGTGCCTGGCGACCAGCTGCTGATCACCTGTGAGTTGCTCAGCCTCAAGCGCCAGCGCTTCGGCAAGGTGAAGGCGGAGGCCAGCGTCGATGGTCAGCTGGCCTGCTCCGGCGAACTGATGTTTTCACTGGTGGATTGAGCGATGGCCACGACCATCCATTCCACCGCGGTCGTCGATCCCAGGGCCGAGCTGGCCGATGGGGTCAGCGTGGGGCCCTATGCGGTGATCGGCCCTGAGGTTCAGCTCGGCCCCGATTGCCGCATCGGCCCCCATGTGGTGCTCGATGGTCGGGTGCGGATGGGCCGCGGCAATCGCATCTTTCCTGGCGCCTGCATCGGCCTGGAGCCCCAGGATCTGAAATACACCGGCGATCCCACCGAGGTGGTGCTCGGCGATGACAACACCATCCGTGAGTGCGTCACCATCAACCGCGCCACCACAGGCCATCAACAGACACGCCTGGGCAGCGGCAATCTGTTGATGGCCTACAGCCATCTCGGCCACAACTGTGAACTGGGTGACCGGATCGTGATCGCCAACGGCGTGGCGGTGGCCGGCCATGTGGTGATCGGCGATCGGGCTGTGATCGGCGGCGTGTTGGGCATCCATCAGTTTGTGCACATCGGCACCCTGGCGATGGTGGGTGGCATGAGCCGCATCGAGAGGGATGTGCCCCCATTCACGATGGTGGAGGGCCATCCATCCCGGGTGCGGGCCCTCAACAAGATCGGCCTGCGGCGCAGTGGCTTGGTGGAGATCGATGGCGGCCAGCAGTTTGACGATCTCAAACAGACCTGGACCCTGCTGTACCGGAGTGGTCTGACCCTGGCTGAGGCCTTGGGCCAATTGCGCTGTCAGCCCCTGCATGGCGCCGCCGATCAGCTCTGCGCTTTCCTGGAAGCCTCCCTGGGCCCCTCCCGCCGCGGGCCGATTCCGGGGGCGCGCTGATGTTGCGGCTGCTGGTGAGCACCGGCGAGGTGTCTGGGGATCTGCAGGGGGCCCTGTTGGTGAGGGCGCTGCATGAGGAGGCCCGGCGGCGCCAGCTGGATCTGGAGATCGTGGCCCTCGGCGGCGAGCGGATGGAGCGGGCTGGAGCCGCGTTGCTGGCCAACACCACCCGCATGGGCGCCATCGGCCTGTTGGAGGCCATCCCCTTTGTGCTGCCCACCTTGAAATTGCAGCGGCGGCTGAAGCGCTGGTTCCGCCGTGACCCGCCCGATGGCGTGGTGTTGATCGACTACATGGGCCCCAACGTCAGCCTGGGGCTGCGCCTCAAGCGCAAGTTCCCCGGGGTGCCGGTCACCTACTACATCGCTCCCCAGGAGTGGGCCTTCAAATTCGGCAATGGCGGCCGCTCCAATTTGATCAGCTTCACCAACCAGATCCTGGCGATCTTCCAGGAAGAGGCTCGCTACTACCGCTGCCGCGGCGCCAACGTCACCTACGTGGGCCATCCGCTGCTGGACACCATCGGCCAGCTGCCCAGCCGCCAGGAGGCGCTGCGCCAGCTTGGCTTGCGCGATGCGCCGGTGCTGCTGCTGATGCCGGCATCGCGGCGCCAGGAGATCCGCTACATGCTCCCCCACATCGTGGCGGCGGCGGCGGAGTTGCAACGCCAGCGGCCCGAGCTGCAGGTGGTGGTGCCGGCGGGGCTGCCAGGGTTTGAAGCCCACCTGTCGCGGCAGTTGAGCGCGGCGGGGGTGCGCGCCGAGATCATTGCTGCCTCCGATTCCGACCAGCTCAAGGCCTGCCTCTGTGCCGTCGCGGATCTGGCTCTGGCCAAGTCGGGCACGGTCAATCTCGAGCTGGCCCTGCGGGGCGTGCCCCAGGTGGTGGTGTACCGGGTCAGCAGCGTCACCGCCTTTGTGGCCCGCCACATCCTGCGCTTCAGCGTGCCCCACATCTCGCCGGTCAACCTGGTGCTGGGCGAGCGGCTTGTGCCGGAATTGCTGCAGGAGGATCTCTCGGCTGCGGCGATCGTGCGCGAGGCCCTGCCCCTGCTCGATGGTGCCAGCGTGGCTCGCGACACCATGCTGGAGGGCTACCGCCGCCTGCGGCTCGAATTGGGAGAGCCTGGCGTCACCCAGCGGGCGGCTTCGGCCATCTTTGATCAGGTGCTCAACGCCGCATGATCCGATCCCTCCGGCCCCTGGCCTGGCTGCCCAGCCTGGTGCTGCCTGTGCTGTTCCCTCTTCTGTTGCTGCTGCCGCTGGGCCTGTTTGCGCCTGGGGCAGCCTGGGCGGCCCCGGCCCAAGAGGCTGTGCTGGCGGGGGGCTGTTTCTGGTGCCTGGAGCACGACCTCGAGAGCTTGCCTGGGGTGCTGGATGCGGAGAGCGGCTACAGCGGCGGGACGGTGACCCAGCCCACCTATGGCCAGGTGTCGGCCGGAGGCACCGGCCACCAGGAGGTGGTGCGGGTGCGCTTTGATCCCGCTCGCCTCAGCTATGCCTCCCTGCTGCGGTCCTACTGGCGCAACATTGATCCCCTCGATGGCGGCGGTCAGTTCTGCGATCGCGGCAGCTCCTACCGCCCGGTCATCTTCACCAGTGGCCCTGAGCAGCAGACCCAGGCCCAGGCCAGCCGCCTGGCGGCCGCTGCGGAGCTGGGGCGACCCGCTGGCAGCCTGCTGGTGCAGATCAAGCCCCTGACGCGCGTCTGGCCGGCGGAGGGCTACCACCAGAACTACGCGGAACGCAACAGCGTCAAATACAACTACTACCGCTGGGCCTGCGGCCGGGATCGGCGGCTCGATGCGGTGTGGGGCAAGCGGGCGCGCAGCGGCACGGCCTGGGTTTCGAGCAGGAAGTCCTGACGCACGAGCGGTAACCGGGGAGCAGCGGGCCCGTGGGCTCCGCCAATTCTGAGGAAAATCTGTAGAAGCGCGGCGTTTTTGATCGGTCAGACGGCTGTAGTGGAGCGGCTTCCCGCCCTTTTCAATCCCTTGACCCTTCCCTACCGTGGCGCGTGCCTCTGTGCGCTGCCCTGTATGTATCTGCTGACCATTCGCGACGGTCTGCAGACCCGCCATGTCGGGCCTTACGGGAGCCCGAAGCAGGCTGCGGATGATCTGGATCGCCTGTTGCCCCTCTGTGGTGAGCGGGCCCGCTGGCAGATCCATGCCCTCGAGTCCCCCGCCCAGCTGATGGCCAGCCTGGGGGCTGCGGCCAGCGCAAATGTTGGCGTGGCCGCCTGAGAGCCGCCCTCAGCTGCGGCCGGGATAGCCGCGCAGCAGGCCGCTTTCCACCATCAGCCCCACGCCTGCATTGATCAGGATCAGGCCGAAGGTGCCATACCAAAACCAGGGGCCGGGGCTGGTGAGAGTCTCCACCTTGCCGCTGGCTGCCAGCACCTGAATGCCTTTGCGGATCACCGCTTCGCCAAACAGGCAGAGCCCCGCCGGCAGCAGCAGCACTCCCAGCTGAGCTTTGACATACCAGCGGATTTTCTGAACGGCCATGGAGCGAACAAAGGCGTCAGGACGTCAAACCTAGGCCGTGGATCAAATCTGGCCGTGGATCAAATCTGGCTGTTGATCAAATCCCTCAAGCGGCGCCCGTGGCGGCGCCGGAGCAGATCCAGTTCACCAGGGTGCGCACACCAAAACCGGTGGCTCCGGCCGGGTCGGCCCCCCGCCCCTTGTCACTCCAGACCGTGCCGGCGATGTCGAGGTGGGCCCAGGCCAGCTTCGGGGTGACGAAGTCCTGCAGGAATAGGGCGGCGGTGATCGAGCCGCCAGGGCGGGGGCCGGTGTTCTTCATGTCGGCCACCGGGCTCTTGAGGCCGGCCTTGTAGGAGCTGCGCAGGGGCATCCGCCACAGGTCTTCGCCGCCGGCCTGACCAGCACCCAGCAGGGCATCGGCCAGCCCGTCGTTGTTGGACCACAGCCCCGCCATCTCCTCGCCCAGGGCGATGACGCAGGCACCGGTGAGGGTGGCCAGGTCCACCACCGCATCGGGCTCCAGCTTGCAGGCGTACACCAGGGCGTCCGCCAGGGTGAGGCGCCCCTCGGCATCGGTGTTGTTGATCTCGATGGTCTTGCCGTTGGAGGCGGTGAGGATGTCGCCCGGGTGCACGGCGCCGCCGCTGATCATGTTTTCGCAGGCCGCCACGATCACGTGCACCTCCACGCCGGCGGGTTTCAGCTCGGCGATGGCACGGGCCGCTCCCAGCACCGCGGCGCTGCCTCCCATGTCGTATTTCATCATTTCGATCTGGGAGCCGGCGGTTTTCAGGTTGTAGCCGCCGGAATCGAAGGTGAGGCCTTTGCCCACCAGGGCGATGCGGCGTTGCACGGCCCCCGCCGGGGTGTAGGTGAGATGGATGAATTTCGGGGCCAGATCGGACCCCTGGGCGACGCCGAGGTAGGCCCCCATGCCGAGGGCTTCGCAGTCACTGCGCTCCAGCACCTGCAGCGTGATGCCGAAGTCGCGGGCGATCGCCGCGGCGGTGTCGGCCAGGTGCTGGGGGGTGGCCACATTGGGGGGCGCAGCCACCAGTTCGCGGGCCAGTTCCACGCCGGCGCAGGTGGCGTTCACCGCAGCGAGGGCGGGCTCTGCTGCCTTGGCCACCCCGATCAGGCTGACCGTGGCTGGCTGTGGCTTGGGCTCGGCTTCGCTCTTGAAGCGTTGATCGCTGAACAGGGCCAGGCGGGTGGCTTCTGCCATGGCCCGGGCGGCAGCGCCGGCATCCAGCCCTTCGATCGGCAGGGCCAGGGCCAGGTGGCGGGCTCCAGCGGCCGCCGCGGCCTGGCTGGCAGCGGCGCAGGCCTGGCGCAGGCCGGCCAGGGAGAAGTCGGCTGGGGCACCCAGGCCCACCAGGATCAGGGTCTGGGGGGCGGCGTCCAGGCGATCCAGGCTGAGGCATTCCCCCGGCTTGGCCTTGAAGCGCCGCTGGTCGAGGCGGTCGGCCAGGGGCTGGCCCAGGGCCGTGGTCAGCAACTGCAGCTGGGGGTGCTGCGGCCGATCGTCGGCACCGGCGAACAGGCCGACGGCCAGGCAGTCGCCGTCCCACTGGCTCAGGGCCGCGGGCAGGTCGTCGGGGATGCAGCGAAACTCCATGGGCCGGCCGGGGTTGGCCGCGATCGTAGCCAGCGCGGCTAAGCGGGATCGGCCTGGAACGGTGTGGCCCAGCGGCTGCGCATCTCTTTGTTGAAGGGTGGCAGCCAGCGACGGATCAGCGCCTGCTCCAGGGCCCGCCGCGGTCGAACGGTGGCGGGCACATCCAGCCAGAAGCGAATGCTGAGCTGGCAGCCCAGGCCGGCTTTCAGCAGGGCCTCGCTGTAGGCGGCCAGGTAGGCCTTGCAATCGTGCTCGCCTTTCCAGCGCCGATCAGCCCGGCCGGTTTCGCCCACGTAGAGCAGCAGCGGTTGGGGCAGGCCGGCGGGTCGATCGGTGACGACATACAGGGCGGCCCCCTGCTGGGGTGCGGCGGGCCAGCGCCAGAAGGACAGGGGCTGGGGCTGCAGGCTGAGGGGCTGGAAGCGCTCGGCTTGGCCCTGGGGATCCTCAGGAGGGGTGGCAAACAACGACCCCTGCTGGCAGCCGCCCTCCTGGTTGGCAAACAGGGGCTGCTGGTGGGCTGCCAGCCGGGCCTGCCACTCCTGCAGCTGGTGGGCCAATAGCGGTAGATCGTCGGCCTCGGCATGGGCGACTCCCCCGAGGGCTGATCCGGCGAACAACTCCCCTTGGCGCGCCACGGGCCTAGGACCCCTTGCTGGCAGGTGGTAGCACCGGCCCGGCGGGGCCCGGTTGGAAACGCACCTTACCGATCCAGGCTTCCACCAACGCCGCCGGCAGTTGCAGGCGCTGTTGCAGGTCGGCCAGATCGCGAAAGGGGCCGCGCCCCCGCTCGCGCAGCAGCCGGCGCAGCCGTTCCGGATCCAGTCCCAGGTCTTCGAGTTGCGTGGCCGTGGCGCGGTTCAGATCCAGGGGGCTGCACGCTTGCACCGGCAGGGCGGGTTCGCCATACCAGCGAAACTCCAACAGGGGGTCCCAGCTCTCCACCACCGCTGCGGGCAGCTCCAGCACCCGTTGCAGATCCTCGATCCCGCTGAGTTGCACGCCGCCGGCCTGGAGCCGCAGCAACAGGTCCACCTGGGCCGCTTCGATGCCCGGCAGCCGCAGCCAGTCGGCGGGGGTGGCGCGGTTGACATCCAGCCGCCAGCCCAGGGCGGCGGCGCGACGCACCGCCTCGGCATCCTCAAGCTTGAGCGCGGGGTTCTGCTGCAGCTTGAGAGCCAGCAGCTCCCGTTCCACCTGCTCGCGATTCCAGCTGTCCGGCTCGTCGGCGGGTGGCGGCTGCTCGGGCTGGCGGCTGCGGCGGGCTGCGGGGATCTGCCCGGTGGCCTTCAGCACTTGCCGCGCGAGGGGATCCAACCAGTGCCGCTGGGCCATGGCGGATCGCGACGGCAACAAAGATCGTCCGAACCTAGCGGCCACCTCAGGCTTCGGGCCAGTCGATCAGCCCCCAGCGCAGGCCCAGCACGGCGGCGTGGGTACGGTCGCGCGCCGGCAGCTTGCGGCACAGGTGCCGCAGGTGGGTTTTCACCGTGTCGGCTGAAACGTACAGCTGCTGGCCGATTTCGCCGTTGCTGTCACCCCGGGCCACGAGGCTGAGCACCTCTCGCTCGCGCGCGCTGAGCGGCTCGAGCGGGCGGCCATCGCCATGGCCCCGGCGAAACAGCTCCGTCAGGCTGCGGTCGACGTACACCCCGCCACCACTGATGGCATGCAGGGCGGCGATGGCGCTGCCCAGCCCCAGGCGGGATTCCACCAGCAATCCATCGCAACCCGCCTCAATGGCGGCTTGGATGGCGTCCTGGCGCTGCTCCTGGCTGATCAGCAGCAGGGTGTGAATGGTGGGCCAGCGCTGCTTGATCGCCTGCACCAGGGCCAAGCCGGAGCCCTGCTCCAGGGTGTCGCTGAGAAACACCATCGTGGGTTGGTGCTGTTCCACCAGGGCCAGGCCGGCCGCTTCGCAGGTGGCGGCCCCCACCAGGTGGTCCTGGCCGATCAGACCACCCACAAACAGGCTCAGCAGGGCCCGGTTGCCGAAGCAGGCCACCAGCCGGGCGTCCCGCAGCAGGTTGTGGATCTGGCTGGTGTTGCGGCGGATCTGTTCGAGTTTGGGCGTGAAGTCCATGGGTGGGGCGCACGGCGGCCTGCGCCGCATGCTGGCGAAGGCATGGGAATTACGTCTATCCGCACTCCCCAGGGCCGCCTCGGTTCACCAGAATCACTGGAATGCAGCGCTGCCAGGGTCATGGCGTTCTTTGAATCCGAGATCGTTCAGGACGAAGCCAAGCGTCTGTTTGGCGATTACCAGCAGCTGATGCAGCTGGGCAGTGAGTACGGCAAGTTCGATCGGGAGGGCAAGAAGCTCTACATCGAAAAGATGGAGGACATGATGGAGCGCTACCGGGTGTTCATGAAGCGCTTCGAGCTCTCCGAGGATTTCCAGGCCAAGCTCACCGTGGAGCAGTTGCGCACCCAGCTCGGTCAGTTCGGCCTGACGCCGGAAACCATGTTTCAGCAGATGCACCAGACGCTTGAGCGCATGAAGGGCCAGCTGGACGCCCCCGCCTAGCACCTGGCTGGCATCCCGGCGCGGCTGCGTACGATCCGGCCACACCGCCAGCCACGGGCCCTGTGACGATGCCTGCCGCCACGCCGTCTTTGCCCGCCTGGCTGGAGCGCGGCATGGCCGATCTGTTTCCTGCCGCCGCCGGGGCTGCGGAGGATCCCGATCAGCAGCTGGCGGCTCGGTTGACGCAGGCCGAGCGCACGGGGCGGCCCTTGCGCATCAAGCTCGGCATCGATCCCACCGGCTCCGACATCCACCTGGGTCACTCGATCCTGTTCCGCAAGCTGCGGGCCTTCCAGGATGCGGGCCACACCGCCGTGCTGATCATCGGCGACTTCACCGCCCGCATCGGCGATCCCACCGGCAAGAGCGCCACCCGGGTGCAGCTCAGCGCCGCCCAGGTGGAAGCCAACGCCGAAACCTATCTGGTGCAGCTGGGTTTGGGCCAGGATCCGCAGCGGGCCCTGCTCGACTTCGAGACCCCTGGCCGGCTGGAGGTGCGCCGCAACAGCGAGTGGCTCGCGGGGCTGGATCTCCCTCAGGTGATCGAGCTGCTGGGCACCAGCACCGTGGGCCAGATGCTGGCGAAGGAGGACTTCGCCAACCGCTACGGCTCAGGCACGCCGATCTCCCTGCACGAGTTCCTCTACCCGCTGCTGCAGGGCTACGACTCGGTGCAGGTGCAGGCCGATGTGGAGCTGGGCGGCACCGATCAGAAGTTCAACGTGGCCATGGGCCGCGACCTGCAGCGCCACTTTGGCCAGAGGCCCCAATTCGGGATGCTCCTGCCGATCCTGCCGGGGCTGGATGGCGTGCAGAAGATGAGCAAGAGCCTGGGCAACACCGTGGGCCTCGCCGAAGACCCGCTCTCGATGTATTCGAAGCTCGAGAAGGTGCCGGATGCCGTGGTTGACGACTACCTCACCTTGCTCACCGATCTGGAGTTGGCGGCCCTGCCCGAGAACCCCCGCGAGCGTCAGAAGGCGATGGCCCTGGAGATCACCCGGGCTCGCCATGGTGACGCGGCGGCCGCTGCGGCCCAGCTTGATGCGGCCACGCTTGTGGGTGGTGCCCAGGGGGCCGGGGCGGCCGATGCCGAGGTGCCGGAGGCGTCTCTCGCGGCCGTGAATTTCCCGGCCAAGGCGTTCTACTTGCTCAGTGCCGTGGGGATCTGCTCCAGCAGCAGCGAGGCCCGCCGCCAGATCCAGGGCGGTGGCGTGAAGCTCGATGGGGAGAAGCTGGCCGACCCCAACCAGGAGTTCACCGGCCCGGCCGAGCTGGCGGGCAAGGTGCTTCAGCTGGGTAAGAAGACCTTCCGGCGGCTGGTGGTGGGCTGATGACGACGCTCCTGTCTGCTGATCCTGCTGACCGGATCATCGTGGCTCTCGATGGCATGGCCCCTGAGCAGGCCCTCGCCTTCACCGCCGCTGTGCCCGAGCTGCGCTGGGTGAAGGTGGGCCTCGAATTGTTTGTGGCGGGCGGCCCGGCGGTGGTGCGGCAGCTGCGGGATCAGGGCAAGCGGGTGTTCCTTGATCTCAAGTTCCACGACATCCCTGCCACCATGGCCGGCGCCTGCCGCAGCGCCACGCGCCTCGGGGCCGAGCTGATCACAGTGCACGCCTGTGCCGGCCATGACGCCTTGGCGGCCGCCCAGGCTGCAGCCCTGGAGGTCGCCAGCGACGCCGGCCTCCCCGTCCCCACCTTGCTGGCCGTCACAGTGCTCACCAGCTGGGAGGCCTCGCGTTTCGCTGCGCAGTTGGCCATCGATGAGCCGCTGCAGGCTTATGCGCCTCGGCTGGCCCGGCTGGCGGCGGCGGCCGGCATCGGCGGCTGCGTGTGCTCTCCCCTGGAGGTGGCGGCCCTGCGGGCAGTCCACCCTGAGCCCTTTGCTCTGGTGACGCCGGGCATTCGCCCGGCCGGCGCTGCCCTCGGGGATCAGCAGCGGGTGATGACGCCAGCCCAGGCCCTCGTGGCAGGTGCCAGCCAGTTGGTGATCGGCCGCCCGATCACGGCTGCCGGCGATCCGGCGGCGGCTTTTGCGGCCTGCTGCGCTGAGCTGGAGCGGGTCTGAGCTTCAGGCCACCAGGGAGTCCTGGGGCACCAGCTCGGCGTAGAGCGCCTCGAGGGCATCGATGTTGCCCTCCAGGGTGTAGCGCTCCAGGGCCCGGGCCCGGGCCCGGCGGCCCAACTCTGCCGTGAGCACCGGCTGATCCCGCAGCACCGGCAGCAAGGTGCGCAGCTGGGTGGTAACCCCCTGGGTGCTGATCACGATGCCGGCGCCCCCCTCCAGCACTTCCCCATCGGCGCCGGCGTCGGTGGCGATGCAGGCGGTGCCTGTGGCCATGGCTTCGAGCAGGGCCAGGCTGAGCCCCTCCACCAGGGACGGCAGCAGGAACACCTCGGCCAGCTGCTGGAAGGCCACCCGCCGCTCCAGGCTGGGCTCGTAGCCCCACCACACCACGTCGGGTTCATCGCCATTGGCCTGGAGGGCACTGCGCAGGGGGCCATCGCCGACGATCACCAGCACGCAGCCCGCCGGGCGCACCAGGCGCCAGGCCTTGATCAGCGCCTCAACATTCTTTTCGGTGGCGACCCGGCCCATGTAGAGGAACACGCGCCGGCCGGCAAAGCGCTGGCGCAGCTCCTGCAGCTCGGGGCTGGGGCTGGGGCTGTGGGGCGCGGGACACCAGGTGTTGGTGTCGACGCCATTGGGAATCACCGCCAGCCGCTCGGTCCGCACGCCCAGGCGCAGCAGCACCTCGGCCTGCAGCTCCGAAAACACGATCACCCGGTCGAATTTGGCCAGGGTTGGGGCGTAGAGCTGGTAGGTGAGCTGCTGGGTGCCGGCGGTGAGATTGCGCAGGCTGGCATCGAAGGCCGGATGGAAGGTGGCCACCACCGGCAGCCCCAGCTGCTGGCAGAGATCGGGCAGGCGGAAATCCAGCGGTGAGAGCGTCAGGCTGGCGTGCACCAGGTCGGGTTTGAGCCGCTCCAGGGATTCCCGCAGCTCCCGCTGGGCGCCCAGCGAAGGAATCGTGTAGACCTGCGATTTCACCAGGTAAGGCAGGGCCACTTCCGGCCCGCCGCCGTTGCTGTCGCCAAGGGTTTCGAGCTCCGTGAGGGCTTCGCCGGCCCGGCCCAGGCTGCCGGCGGGGGTGTCGAAGTGGATGAAGCTGATCCCGTGGCCGCGGCTGCGCAGCGCATGGGTGGTGCTCAGTCCGTAGGTGACATTGCCGCAGAACGGGGTTTTTTTGCCCAGCCAGGCAATGTGGGCCACCAGGGCTCGCGCGTCCGGGGTCCCACGCTAACAGCGCTGCCAGGGCCGCTCCAGCAGCGCTGCCCCCAGGGCGATGGCGGCCAGTCCCCACAGCACCGGCAGCAGGCCGTAGCGGCTCACCACCGCTCCCGCCAGCACCAGCGGCAGGCTCAGGGCGATGTTGATCAGGTTGTTCTGCAGGCCGAACACCTTGCCGCGCAGGTCCTCGGGCGTCTCCTCCTGGATCGTGGTTTGGGCGGGGATCGCCAACAGGGCGGATCCCACGCCGAGCACAGCGCAGAGCAGCAGCGTGAACACGAGGTTGCCGCGCAGCTGGCCCAGCAGCACCAGGCTCCAGCCGATGGTGCCCAGCCCCGTGGCGGCCAGGTGGCGGCGGTTGAGGCCCTGGCCGAGCTGGGCCACCGCCAGGGCGCCGGTCGCCAGACCCAGGCCGCTCATGGCCAGCAGGGTGCCGAACTGGGTGGGCCCCAGCCCAGGGATGGCCGAGGCCAGGCTGATGGCCAGCACGTAGAGGGCCGCCAGCAGGCTGTAGAGCAGCACCAGTTGCACCATGGCGCTGCGCACCCGTGGCCGCTCCTTGAGCACCTGGAGGCCCTCACCGATTTCCTGCCATACGGAGCTGCGGCTGAGGGGCCTGGGCTGTTCCCGCCAGCGGATCCGGCTGATCGCCACGGCCGCTAGCCCATAACAGAAGGGCAGCAGCAGGAATTCACCGCCATCCATGCCGATCTGGCGCAGGCCCAGGTGCAGCAACCGCAGGATCGGGTCGCCCAGGGCGAAGCCCACGATCGTGGCGGCCATGCTCGTGGCCTGGTAGAGCGAATTGGCCGCCAGCAGCTGATCGCCTGGCACCAGCTGGGGGATGGCCGCCTGTTCGGCGGGGGCAAAAAACTGGGTGAGCACCGATTCGAGAAAGGTCATCAGCACCAGACCCCAGTAGCCCCAGCTCAAGCCGAGCCACTGGGGTCCCTCCACCAGGCAGAAGGGGGCCAGCAACACCAGTGCCGCCCGCAGGCCGTTGGAGGCCACCATCACAGCCCGTTTAGGCCAGCGGTCGGCCCACACCCCGGCCAGCGTGCCGAGCAGCATCGCTGGAACCGTGTTGGCCACGTAGATCCCTGTGGCCAGCAGGGTGATCATCTGGGCCCGGGTTTCGGGCAGATCCAGGCGGATCGCTGAGGCCGCCTCGGCCAGGGCGGGGTTGGCCTCCGGGGTTCCGTTCACCCAGGTCTGGGCGATCAGGAACACCATCAGCACGATGTAGAACTTGTCGGCCAGCTGCGAAAAGATCTGGCCCAGCCACAGCCGGCGGAAATCGGGCAGCGCCAGAACGCCTTGCAAGCCGGTGGCGTGGGAACTGCCGCTCAATCTGGCCTGGGCTGCTGCTGGCCCGTCATGATGCCGCAAGGCCTGGGGCGAGGCCCGTGCGCAGCAGCCGGTAGGCCCGCGGTTTGCGGCCCAGGTGCTCCTGGGTCCAATGCTCCACCAGCTCGAGCAGGTGCAGCCACACCGGCAGCGGTCCCATCAGCTCGCCATCGCGCCGGCGGGGCAGGTTGGGCCGCAGCAGCCGTTGCAGCAGGGCCAGCTCCGAGGCGTTGAGCACCACCCGCGCCCCCGGCACGCCGCCGATCGCCAGGCCCTCGCTGGGCACCAGGCTGCAGCGCCAGTCCCAGTTGCCCAGCGGCGGCTCGAGGGGCTCGCCGCTGCGGGCGCAGCGTCCCAGCGGCAGGGCATAGCCGCCCAGGGCGAGCAGGTGAACGCTCCCTTGCACCGCAATCGCCAGGGCTTCCAGATCGCAGCCCCGCTCCCGCACCAGCGCATCGAGGCGCCCCAGCTGCATCAGCAGGTCGGCGAGCATTCCTGGCGCTGGAGCCTCGCTGGGGACCAGGGCCAGGCAGAGCTCGCAGAGGGCCTGGGCGGCGGCCAGGGCCTCGAGGTGCTGGGCCAAGCCGCTGTAGCTGCGCACCACTTTCAGTTGGCGCACCCTCCGCAGGCCGCTGCGGCCACCCACCTGCAGCCGCAGATGGCTGAGGGGCACGGCAGCGGCCAGGCTGCTGCGGGGTTTGCGCGCCCCCGGCACCGCCAGCCGGATCACCCCCTGCTCGTCGCTCAGCAGCGTCAGCAGGCGATCGTTTTCACCGAGGGGCTTGCAGCTCAGGGCCAGTCCTTCCAGGCTCTCCTCGGGCACGGCAGGCTCAGCCTCGCAGCGCCTGGGCCAGGGCCACGCCGCGGCTGGTGCCCAGGCGCGTGGCGCCGGCCTCCACCAGGGCCAGGGCCTGCTCCAGGCTGGCGATGCCGCCCGAGGCCTTGATCGCGGCCCGGCCGCGGGCCAGCTCCTTGAGCTGCCGCACCTGCGCCACCGTCACCGCTGGACCGAAGCCGCTGCCGGTTTTGAGGAAGCGGGCGCCGGCGTCGATGCTGATCTCCACCAGCAGGGCCAGGGCCTCGGGATCCAGCCGGCCCACCTCCAGGATCACTTTCACGGGCAGGTCCAGCTCGCAGATCGCCGCCAGTTCGTCGTGGATCGGCGTGCTGGCCCGATCCGCCAGGGCTCCGAAATCGGGCACCACATCGAGTTCATCGGCGCCGGCCGCGGCGGCGGCTTCGGCTTCGGCCTGCTTCACCGCCGGCGGCACCGCGCCGAAGGGAAACCCCACCACCGCAATCAGTTGGGGGGTGCGGCCCTTGCCCTCCCGGGGCAGCTGCTCCCGGGCAGCGGCCACCCAGCGGGAGGCCACGCACGCCCCGGCAAAGCCGAAGTGGCGGGCTTCCTCGCAGCATTGCCGGATCGCACCCATGCCCTGGTGGGGATCCAGCAGGGCATGGTCGATCAGGGGGGCCAGGTCGGGCCGGTCGGCGCTCACGCCTCCTTGGCCTGGATCACCCCGAAGCCGCCATGGTTGCGGTGATACACCACCTGGATCTGGCCGCTCTCGGCGTCGCGGAACACGTAGAAGTCGTGGTCGATCAGCTCCAGCTGGTGCAGGGCATCGTCGAGGCTCATCGCCGGCATGGCGTAGTACTTGCGCCGCACGCCCCGGTTGGGCAGTTCGGGCTCCTTGCCGTCCACCAGGGTGCTGCCCGGGAGCGGCAGGTTGGCGGCGGCGCCGGCTTCCTCATCGCGGGCAGAGCGGTGCACGGGGCCCTGGGTCTGCTCCTGGATGCGGTCCTTGTAGCGGTGCAGCTGACGGCTGAGCTTGCTGGCCACCAGGTCGATGCTGGCGTAGAGGTTGTCGCTGCGCTCCTGGGCCCGGATCACGGTGCCGTTGGCAAACATCGTCACCTCCACGGTTTGCTGCGGCACCCGCGGGTTGCGGGCCACCGACAGGTGCACGTCGGCCTCTTTCACGAGGCCTTCGAAGTGGTGAATGGCGCGGGTCAGCTTGGTTTCGGTGTAGTCCCGGATGGCCGGGGTCACGTCAAGATTGCGGCCATGGATCAGCAGTTTCATCAGATGGCAACCGCCTCCGGTGCTCTGGTGCCCCAACGCTAAGAACGGTTGGTGATGTGCCCCAAGCTCGACGCAATCCTTTTCGAAGCGGCGAAACCGGTGCCGTTCGAGCGGGCCTGGGAAGCCCAGCGCAGCCTGCAGCAACGGCTCCTGCTGGACCCTGAAGGGCCTGAGGCGGTGCTGTTGCTGGAGCATGAGCCCTGCTACACCCTGGGCCGCGGCGCCTCGGAGGCCTTTCTGCGCTTCGATCCGGCCGCCCCGCCGCTGCCGCTGCACCGCATCGATCGCGGCGGCGAGGTGACCCACCACGCCCCGGGCCAGCTGGTGCTTTATCCGGTGCTCAACCTGCAGCGCCATGGTGCCGACCTGCACCTCTACCTGCGCCAGCTGGAGCAGGTGGTGATCGACCTGCTGGCCGGCCTGGATCTGCAGGGCGAGCGGATCGCTGGGCTCACTGGGGTGTGGCTGGAGGGCCGCAAGGTGGCCGCCATCGGCGTCGGCGCGCGCCGCTGGATCAGCCAGCACGGCCTGGCCCTCAACGTGAATGGCGACCTGGCGGGCTTTGCGGCGGTGGTGCCCTGCGGCCTCAGTGACCGCCTGGTGGCGCGGCTGGCCGACTGGCGACCCGAGCTCACCAGCGAGGCGCTGCGCCAACCGCTGCTGGCGGCCCTGGCCGATCGGTTTGGCCTGGCCTTGCGCCCACCAAACCCCCAGGAACGGCTGCAGGGGTGGTAACCCTGGGGCTGAGCTCCGCCGCCTCCCTCGCCATGGCCCGCGCCGTCTCCCCCGCTGAGATCCACTGGAGCGGTAGCCGCCGCGATCAGCAGGCCCTGGCCCGCCGCAGCGATTGGAGCCAGATCACCGGCCTGGAGCAACTCTGGCCCGTGCTGGCCGAGCGCCACGGCGAGGCCCTGGCCCTGGAGGCGCCCCACGCCTCCACCCCGGAGCAGCTCAGCTACCGCCAGCTGCACCAGCGCATTGAGCAGGCTGCAGCGGCCTTCGCCGGCCTGGGTGTTGCTGCGGGGGATGTGGTGGCGCTGTTCGCGGAAAACGGCCCCCGCTGGTTGCAGGCGGATCAGGGGCTGATGCGGGCCGGTGCCGCCGATGCGGTGCGAGGCAGTGCCGCGCCGGTGGAGGAGCTGCGCTACATCCTCGACGACTCCGGCGCCGCGGGCCTGGTGGTGGAATCGGTGGCGTTGCTGGAGAAGCTCGCCCTCGAGAACACCCGGTTGGCCCGGCTGCGCTTCGTGCTGGTGTTGGAGGGGGAGCGGGGCAATTGGGGCGACCAGGGTGAGGGGGCGCCGCCGGTGCCCTGCCTGAGCTGGGGCGAACTGCTCGAGCGCGGGGCGGCGGCGTTGGCCTCCGGCACGCCGGCCCCACCCCCACCAGGGGATGCGGCCCGCCTCGCCACGATCCTGTACACCTCCGGCACCACGGGGCAGCCCAAGGGCGTGCCCCTCAGTCACGCCAACCTGCTGCACCAGCTGCGGCACCTGGGCGTGGCCGTGGCCCCCCGGCCCGGCGACCGCGTGGTGAGCGTGCTGCCGATCTGGCATTCCTACGAGCGCAGTGCCGAATATTTCCTGCTGGCCTGTGGCTGCCGGCAGACCTACACCACCCTCAAGCAGCTGCGCGCCGATCTGCAGCGGGTGCGCCCCCACTACTTGATCAGCGTGCCGCGGCTGTGGGAGGCCCTGCTCTCCGGCTTCGAGGATGCCCTGGCGGCGATGCCGGCCTCGCGGCAGCGGCTGCTGCGTGCGGCCCTGGCCAACAGCCGCGCCTATGGCCAGCGGCGCCGCCAGGCCCTGGATCTCACCTTGACGCCAGAGGGCTGGGCGGCCCGGGTTGGGGCCGCGGGGCTGGCCCTGCTGCGCTGGCCGTTGCATCGGCTGGCGGCGACGCTGCTTTGGCCCAAGGTGCGTCAGCAGCTGGTGGGCGGGCGGTTGCGCACCGCCATCAGCGGCGGTGGCGCGTTGGCCCTGCATGTGGATGGCTTCTTCGAGGCGATCGGCATCGAGCTGCTGGTGGGCTACGGCCTCACCGAAACCAGCCCGGTGCTCACCTGCCGCCGCAGCTGGGCCAACCGCCGCGGCAGTGCCGGCCAGCCGCTGCCGGCCACCAGCCTGCGGATCGTCGATCCCGAAACCGGCGCCCTGCTGGCCCAGGGGCAGCGAGGTCTGGTGCTGGCCCGCGGTCCCCAGGTGATGGCGGGCTACTGGCGCAAGCCCGAGGCCAGCGCTGCGGTGCTGGATGGCGAGGGGTGGTTTGACACCGGCGATCTGGGCCAGTTGCTGCCCGATGGCTCCCTGGTGCTCACCGGCCGGGCCAAGGACACGATTGTGCTGAGCAGCGGCGAGAACATCGAGCCCGGCCCGCTGGAGGAGGCGCTGGTGGCCAGCCCCCTGATCGAGCAGGTGATGCTGGTGGGCCAGGACCGCAAGCAGCTCGGTGCCCTGCTGGTGCCCAAGCCCGAAGCCCTGGCTGGCTTCGCCGCAGCGGCCGGCCTTGCCTTAGGCGAGGCGGCGCTGCTGCGGGCCCTCACCCGCGAGTGCAACCGGCTGCTGGCGGCTCGCTCGGGCTCCCGGCCCGATGAGCGCCTGGCGGGGGTGGCCCTGGTGGAGCCATTCAGCCTCGACAACGGCCTGCTGACCCAGACCCTCAAGCAGCGCCGCGACCGCATCGCCGCCCGGGATGGCGGCGCGATCGCAGCGATCTACGCCAGCCGTTGAACGTCTTGCTAGGAGGTGCGGCCAACCGACCGTTGACCCTCGCCTGCCGCGCTGACAGCCTGGGCGCTGCTTTGCATCCCCCATGGCTGACGGCTCCCTGACGATCAAGCGCACGATCACCGTGCGTGCCGTGGTCACACCCCGCTGGAAAGAGGATGCCGAGCGGGAGCTGAGCAACGCCATCGCCAATGTCGATGGTCAGCTGTCCCAGCTGGAGCAGGAGGGTCAGCAGCTGGTCGACGAGATCCGTCGCCAGAGTGCCAACCCGCTTGATCCGCGGGTGCAGGACCAGGTGGCATCGGTGCAGCAGCAGGTGGCCGCCAAGCGGGCCGAGCTGGAAGAGCAGAAGCGTCAGATGCTGGAGCAGCAGCGCCAGGTGCGGGAGCTGGAGATGGAGCAGATCGTGGAGCAGGGGCAGATCGAAAGCCTGTGCGAGGTGCAGGTGGGCGACAACCTGGTGGAGAAGCTGCAGGCGGCTGTGCTGGTGCGCGATGGCGTGATCGAGGCCATCGAAGCCGGCGCCTGAGCAGGTCTACGAGCCCAGCCCAGGAGCCCCAATCAGGAGCCACGTAAAATCCGCCCAATTGCGCGGCAGACCCCCGTTGGCCACCCACGAAATCTTTATGCCCGCCCTCTCCTCCACCATGACGGAGGGCAAGATCGTGGAGTGGCTCAAGAAGCCCGGCGACAAGGTGGAACGCGGTGAATCCGTGTTGGTGGTCGAGTCCGACAAGGCCGACATGGATGTGGAGTCGTTCAACGAGGGGTTCCTGGCGGCCGTGTTGATGCCGGCCGGCGGCACGGCTCCGGTGGGCGAGACCATCGGCCTGATTGTGGAAACCGAGGCCGAGATCGCTGAGGCCGCGGCCAAGGCCCCCGCCGCTTCCGCGGCTGCGGCTGCTCCCGCAACGGCTCCCACAGCGGCTCCGGCGGCTGCAGCTCCGGTGGCAGCTGCGCCGACCCCCGCCCCCGCGCCTGCCCCTGTGGTGGCCGCTCCGGTGGTGGCACCCGCGTCTACGGCCAGCGGTCGGGTGGTGGCCTCCCCCCGGGCCAAAAAGCTTGCATCCCAGCTGGGCGTCGACCTGGGCGGTCTGCGGGGCAGCGGTCCCCATGGCCGCATTCAGGCCGACGACGTGTTGGCCGCCACTGGCCAACCGATCACGGTGCCCCGGATCGCCGAGGGGTCGGGTCCGGCCGTCGTGGCCACTGCCAGCGCCAACGGTGGCGCCCCCGCGGCTTCCGCTCCTGCCGGTGAGGCCTTCGGCCGGCCAGGCGAGAGCGTCAGCTTCAACACCCTCCAGGGCGCGGTGAACCGCAACATGCTCGCCAGCCTGGCGGTGCCCTGTTTCCGGGTGGGTTACACCATCACCACCACCAAGCTCGACGCCTTCTACAAGCAGGTGAAGCCCAAGGGCGTCACGATGACGGCCCTGCTGGCCAAGGCCGTGGGCGTGGTGCTGGCCCGCCACCCCCAGGTGAACGCGGCCACCAGCGCCGATGGCAGCGCCATGAGCTTCCCCGCCGCCGTGAATGTGGCGGTGGCGGTGGCCATGGAAGACGGCGGCCTGATCACCCCGGTGCTGGCGAATGCCGACAAGACCGACATCTATTCGATGGCCCGCAACTGGGCTGATCTTGTGGCCCGGGCCCGCAGCAAGCAGCTGCAGCCCGAGGAATACAGCACCGGCACCTTCACCCTTTCCAATCTGGGGATGTTTGGCGTCGATCGCTTCGATGCGATCCTGCCCCCCGGCACCGGCGCCATCCTGGCGGTGGCGGCCTCTCGCCCATCCGTGGTGGCCGGCAAGGATGGCTCCATGCGCGTGGCCAACCAGATGCAGGTGAACCTCACCTGCGATCACCGCACCATCTATGGCGCCCACGCTGCCGCCTTCCTCAAGGATCTGGCCCAGCTGATCGAGACCAACCCGGAAAGCCTGGCGCTCTGATGCTCTTGTGTCGGTGAATCAGCCTGCGGCCACCGCTCTGCTCCGTTGGCTCTTCGGCAGGCCTCTACCGAAAGCTGCCGCTGCCGCCGAGCGCCTGCCCAGCGTGCAGGCCCTGCCGATCCTGGCTTCCGATGCCCTGTCTTCCGTGGCCTACGCCACGGAGGCAGCTCTGGGGGTGCTGGTTCTGGCCGGCAGCCAGGCGCTGCGGTTGTCGCTGCCGATCACCCTGGCGATCATCGCCCTGATTGCGATTGTGGTGGCGTCCTATCGCCAGACGATCGAGGCCTACCCCCAGGGCGGTGGCTCCTACGTGGTGGCAAGGGAGAACCTGGGCACCGGTCCCTCACTGCTGGCGGCTGCCGCCCTCCTGGTGGACTACACCCTCACGGCGGCGGTGAGCCTGATGGCCGGCACCCAAGCCCTCTCCTCGCTCTGGCCGGCGCTGCTCCCCTATGAGGTGCCCCTGGCGCTGCTGTTGTTGCTGGCGGTGGGCTGGGCCAACCTGCGCGGCCTGCGCGAGGCCGGCCAGGCCTTCAGCATTCCCACCTACGCCTTTGTGGTGATGGTGGCGTTGCTGGCGGTGTTTGGCCTCCAGAATCTGGTGGTTGCCCATGGCATCACCCCCGACGCCCCACCGGTCATCCGGGCCGTGGAGCCCCTGGGTCTGTTTCTGGTGCTGCGAGCCTTCAGCTCCGGTTGCTCGGCCATGACCGGCATCGAGGCCATCGCCAATGGCGTCTCGGTGTTTCGCGAGCCGGCTGCGCGCCGCGCCCGCGCCACGATGCTGGTGATGGGCCTGATGCTGGGGGCCATGTTCCTGGCTGTCAGCGGCCTGGCCTATCTCTACGGGGTAGCCCCCGACCCCGATCGCACCGTGCTGGCCCAGGTGGGCATGCGGGTGTTTGGTGAGGGCAGTGGGCTGTTCTGGGCGCTGCAGATCACCACGCTGCTGATTCTCACGCTGGCGGCCAACACCGCCTTCGCGGGCTTTCCGCGCCTGGCGGCGATGCTCGCCCAGGACCGCTTCCTGCCCCGCCAGATGGGCTGGATCGGCGACCGACTGGTGTTCCAGAACGGCATCGCCGTGCTGCTGGCGGCCACGGCCCTGATCATCCTGGTGTGCCGGGGCGACACCACCGTGGCGGTGAACCTTTACGCCCTGGGCGTGTTCATGGCGTTCACCCTCTCGCAGGCCGGCATGGTGGTGCGCTGGTGGCGCCGGCGCGGTGCCGGCTGGTTCGGTCGGCTGGCCATCAACGCCCTGGGGGCCCTCACCACGTTGGTGGTGCTGCTGGTGATCGTGGTCAGCAAGTTTGACGAGGGCGCCTGGACGGTGGTCATCGCCATTCCCCTGCTGGTGTGGTTGCTGGCCAGCATTCGCGATCGCTATCGCCGCGTCTACGCCGCCATTGCCTTGCCTGCCGACGCCCAGGGCAGCGTTGTGTTGCCCCAGCGGCGCGATCCGGTGGGCAACCGCAGCATCGTCTGGATCGCCTCCTTCTCCCGTCCCTCCCTAGAGGCTTTGCGCTACGCCGCCACGGTGTCGGATCAGGTCAGCTCCGTGTGGGTGCGCTCGGAGGGCGACGACATCGACATGATCCGCCGCGACTGGCAGCGGCTGGTGGGCGAGTCGCCCGGCATCAGCCTGCGGATCCTCGAGAGCCCCTTTGCCTCCCTGATCGATCCATTCGTGGCGTTTGTGGCCGCTGAGCAGCAGGCCCACCCTGAAGTGAGCCACACGATCGTGATGCCGATGGCCATCCCGCGCTATCGCTTTGATTCCCTGCTGCTCAACCAGCGCGGCATCAACATGCACCGGGCGCTCGATGCCAGCGGCAACCGGGTGTTCACCCTGGTGCGCTA
>VGQC01000022.1 GCA_016882385.1 Cyanobacteria bacterium M_DeepCast_100m_m1_067
AGCCAGGGATTGAGCCTCAGTCGTCGTGGTCGTCGAAGGGGTCGGTGAGTCCCTTGGAGGGCGGACCGAAGGCCTGATACACCCCGAAGCCGGTGAGGGCGAGCAGCACTGCCAGCACGGCGAGGGCCACGGACAGGGCCGGAGAGCTTGTGGTGGCGGTGGGATCCATAGGGGGAGTTGGCGGGCCGGTCGGCGGGCAGGTGACGGGTTGCGTCACAACTGTCGACGCTCCGGCGCGCTGAGGCACGCAGGCCCATTACAGTAACGACAGCGAATCCATGCCCGAGAGGCTGCAGAAGACATGGCCCAACGCACCCGCCTCGGTGACATCCTGCGCCCACTCAACTCGGAGTACGGCAAGGTCGTTCCCGGCTGGGGCACCACGCCCGTGATGGGCATCTTTATGGTGCTGTTCCTGGTGTTTCTGCTGGTGATCCTGCAGCTGTACAACAAGTCGCTCCTGCTTGAGGGCATCACCGTCAACTGGAACGGCCTCGGCTGAGCCGGCGTTGTTCGCTCCGCCCCGACTTCCTCTCCCATGAACGTCTTCGGCATCGGCCTTCCCGAATTGGCGGTGATTGCTGCCATCGGGTTGCTGGTGTTTGGGCCGAAGCGCCTGCCAGAGCTGGGTAAAACCTTGGGGCGCACCCTCAAAGGGTTCCAGTCGGCCTCCTCGGAGTTCGAAAAGGAATTTCGCTCAGCCATCGCCACCCCCGATCTGGCGTCTGCCGATCTTCCGCCTGCAGCACCTGCCAGCGTCGATCCGGAGCCAACCGCCCAGGTCGTTGATCCGACGCCCCAGCCTGATGATGCGTCGGATGCGCGTCCGGCGGCCTGATCTGTCGTGAGCTCAGGTTCTCCGGCCTCGGCTGTGCCGTTGCAGCTCCTGGTGGGCCTGGGCAATCCTGGTTCCAAATACGCCGCTACGCGGCACAACGTTGGTTTTGTGGCGCTGGAGCGCCTCGCCGGTGCCGGGGGCGCCGTGTTTCGCCAGCAGCCGAAGTTGCATGGTCTGCTGGCGGAGGTGGGCCAGGGGGCGACGCGCCTGCGGCTGTTGATGCCCCAGACCTACATGAACGACAGCGGGCGCTCGATCCGGGCCGCCCTCGACTGGTTTGGTCTGGAGCCGTCCCAGTTGCTGGTGGTGGTGGACGACATGGATCTGCCCCTCGGCAAGCTGCGCCTGCGGGCCTCCGGCAGTGCCGGAGGTCACAACGGCCTGCGCAGCACCATCAGCCATCTGGGCACCCAAGACTTCCCGCGCTTGCGCATCGGCATCGGTGCACCGGCCCACGACCCGGCTGAACGCCGCGCTCGCACCGTCGGTCACGTGCTGGGGCGCTTCAGCGCTGCCGAGCAGCCCCTGCTGGAGGCGGTGCTGGCCGAGGTGGAGGCCGGCATCGGTTTGATCCAGCGGCTCGGGCTGGAGCGGGCCGGTAACCGTCTCAACAGTTTCCAGCCGGAAGGCGCGGCAACCTGACGCCATGGCCCGACTTCCCTCCACCACGGCCCAGCTGCGGGTGCTGCACCAGAGCTTTAGCCAGCGGGTGCTGGAGGGTGAGGTGAGCGCCGGTGGCTATCAGTGGAGTTTTCGTTGGGCCTTCGATCGCGGCGAGCTCAGTGTGGAGCCGTCGTTGGGGCGGGCCCTGATCCAGGACGCCCTGCTGCGCTATCTGCTCAAGGTGGATTACCAACTGGAGCCAGGCGGCGACTACGCCTTCACGGTGCGGGCTCGCTTCTGAGGCCCTGCAGGCGGCGACGCACCTCAGGCGTGGGCCGCTGCAGCCGTAAGCCGCTGTGACGTTCCACCAACAGCTGGGCCACCACATCGTCAATGTCGCGGGGGGGTAGCCGCAGACCCGCTGGCAGCAGCCGCAACCAACCGCTGGCTGGATACAGCTCCCAATAGCGATCGCGGGCGGCCAGGGTGCTGCCGTACTCGTCGACGAGCTCCAGCTCCAGGGCCAGCGCGGCCAGGGGGCCGCGCCAGCTGCCACTGCTGGTGCCATTGCCCACCACCACCCGGGTCAGCCCCTGGCGTTGCCAGGCTTGGAGCTGGGCCCGGCTCGCCTCGGGGGGCAGGATCGCGGCCTCCAGAACGCAGGTTTGCGCTAGATCGGCCAGCACCAGGCCACATTTGCTGCGGCCGGGATCGAGCCCCGCGATCCAGCCTGCTGTCATGGCCGGCGGGGGCCTGGGCCAGCGTCTGCCGGCGCGCCAGGTCGCAGCCAGCGCAAGTCCACCGCAATCGGGTCGGGGGTGTCGGCATCGCGCACGACCAGGGCTTCCAGTTGCGCCACCTGGCCCGCCGGCCTTTCGCTCAGCTCGCGGCCCAGTTGGCTCAGGCGGGCCGCATCAAACTGCAGGCCCTCCGCCACGGTGCCCTGGCGTTGGGCCTTGGCATAGGCCGCTGCCAACAGCAGGTTGAGCCGGCGATTGATCGCTTCCAAACTGCTCAGGTCGCCTTCGATGGTGGTGCTGGCCAGCACCTCGCCGGCCTTGACGACAGCCCGGTTCGGGCGGAGGTCGGGGAAGGCGAGCACCTGGCGCTCACCCCGCAACACGTTGGCGGCCGACAGGATGCTCACCACCCAGCTGCCGGGTTTGGCCAGGAGTCCCTCCAATTTGGCGATGTCGCTCTTGGGCACCAGCAGGATCTGGCGGTCGACCGGCTGGCCAGGCAACACGCGCCGGAATGCGGTGAAGTTGGCTTGCTGCAGCAGGGCCGTGATCACGGAGCTGGCCTGCTCGGGCTGCTCCAGGGTCACCTTGGCGCTGGCCAAGGTCTGACCGCTGGTGATCACCACATCGCCGCGGCGCAGGGCAATCAGGTTGCTCTCCAGATCCTTGAGTTCTTGCGCACTTGCGGCAATGCGGCGGCGCACCTGGGCCAGCTCGGTTTCGGTGCGGCGGATGTCAGCGTCGCGGTCTTGCACTTCACGGCTGAGCCGGGTGCGTTCCACCTCCAGGCTGTTGCGTTGGGCAATCAGTGGCGCCAGTTCCTGCCGCAGCTGATTGGCCCGCGCCTGGGCCTGTTCGAAGCGCTGTTGCGCATCCCGTTTCCCCTGTTCGGCCCGGTTGAGCTCCTGCTGGCTGGTGGCCAGTTGGGCCTGACTGCTGGCCAGCTGGCGGCGACTGCTCTGCAGACGATCCTCCAGCCGATCGAGCTCGAACAGACCCGTGCGCAAGCGCTCACTGACCAGCAGCATCAGCCCCAGCGAGACCGCGCTGATCAGGCTGCCGGTGAGCACTGTGATCAGCACGGCGGTGCGCCGGGGCCGCAGCTTGAACAGGCTGAGGCGCGCCTTGCCGACCCGGCTGCCGAGCCGGTCGCCCAGGGTGGAGAGCACTCCCCCCAGGGCCAGCAGCGCCAAGATCAGCAGCCAGCCGGTCACGTGCGTCTGCGAACGGGCCCCAGTATCCCTGCTGCTTCGCCGAAGCGCTCAGCTGAAGCGTTTGGCCAGGGCAATGGGGTCAAAGACGGTGATTTTCTTGCGGTCGATCTGCACCAGGCCGTCGTTGCGCAGATCCCCCAGCAATCGAGTGATCGTGACGCGCGTGGAGCCGATGGCTTCAGCGATGGCCTGGTGGGACAGGCGCAGATCGATGGTGATGCCCGCGCTGCTGGGAACGCCGAAGTCGCGGCAGAGCACCAGCAGGAAGCTCACCAGCCGCGAGCTCATGTCGCGGTGGGTGAGGGTTTCGATCATCGTTTCGGTTTGCAGGATGCGTGAGGAGAGGCCCTGCAGCAGCAGCAGCCCGACGCTGGCGTCCTGCTCGATGGCGCGTCGCACCGAGGTGGCTGGAGCGGTCACCATCTCGACCCGGGTGAAGGCGACCGCGTGATAAAAACGATCTGAGCGCTGCCCCGTGAGCAGGGACAGCACCCCAAACAGGCTGTTTTCCCGCAACAGGGCCACGGTGATTTCTTCGCCGGATTCGTAGACGCGCGAAAGCCGCACCGCACCGCGGCGCAGCAGATACACCCGTTCGGCGGGGTCGCCGGGAAAAAAGATCGTCTTGCCGCGTTCGATCGTCTCGACGCTGCTGCCGCCCAGACCGCGGATCACCTCCAGCAGGGTGGGGCTGGCCTGGCCAGCGCTGCCCATGCCAGCCACCACGCCTGGGGCCCCCGTCGATGGGGTGGTGGCGGTACGGCTGAATCCGTGGGTGGCGCCAACCATCGTGGTTTAGGCAAGTGGCCGGACCCTAAGGATCACCCGGGGGTGCCCCTGTAGCAACGCACACGCTTTGCCTTCGCCTTGCTGTGGCCCCCGGCTGACTTGGGGCGCAGCAGTACGGATGTTTCCACCAGGGATGGTGTCATTCGCTTGTGGAACGGGTCGATCCCGCTACATTCAGGTTCTCGGGGTGCGCAGCCGCGACGTCCCTGGTGGGGTGTTACGTCCCCGTCGTCCTGCCCGCTTGTCCTGACTCGGTGTTCATGACCGCCAGCTTGCCCGTCCCAGGTCTGACCTCCGGAGCCGGAGCGGGTTTTTCTGCGGTTCAGCACGCTCCCCAGCGCCCCGGCCATCGCCCCCTGGCCGCGGTTTCTCCTGCTCCCGTGCTGCGTTTGGTGGCCCAGCAGGAGGGCCTGCTCCAGATCCACACGGCTCCGTTTCGGGGCAGCTTTGGAGCGGTGCTTAGCCAGGCTCTGCGCACCGCCGGGCTGGGCAGTCGGGTGCTGGTCAGCCAGTTTCTTAAGGGTGGCGTGGATCAGGGGCTGGACAGGAGTCTTTGGCTTTGCGGCCGTCTGCAATGGCTGCGGCCCGGGGTGCCCGCCTGTCTGTCAGAGCGCGCCGCCGACCAAGACGCGGAGTCGCTGGAGGCGGTGCGCCAGGTGTGGGCCTTCAGCCGTGAGCAGTTGCTCAGTGGCGCAGTGGATCTCATGGTGCTCGACGAGCTGGGTCTGGCGGTGGAGCTGGGGTACATCGACAAGCATGAGGTGTTGGCCGCCCTCGATCGCCGCCCGGCTCACCTGGATGTCATCCTGACGGGCCCGGCCATGGCCCCTGAACTGATGGCCATGGCCGATCAGGTCACCCAGCTGCGTCGAGGTCTCTAATGCTCAAGAACGACCGCTGGATCAACGAACAAGCCGCAGCGGGAATGCTGCAGCCCTTCCAGTCGAGCCTGGTGCGTCACCTGGATCCCGACACCGCCAGCTCGCCGGTGCTCAGCTACGGCTGCTCGTCCTATGGCTACGACCTGCGGCTGTCGGCCAAGGAATTTCTGATCTTCCGGCACGTGCCCGGCACGGTGATGAACCCCAAGCGGTTCAATCCGGCCAACCTTGAGCCCGCGCCCCTTCATGAGGATGAGGACGGCGCTTACTTCATTCTGCCGGCTCATTCCTATGGGCTCGGAGTGGCATTGGAGAAGATGAAAGTGCCGCCGAATATCACGGTGATCTGCTTGGGCAAGAGCACCTATGCCCGCCTCGGCATCATTGTGAACACCACTCCGGCAGAAGCCAGCTGGGAAGGGCACCTCACTCTTGAGTTCAGCAATTCCTCCGGGGCGGATTGCCGAATTTACGCCAACGAAGGCATCTGCCAGTTGCTCTTCTTTGAGGGTGATCCCTGCGAAACCACCTATCAAGATCGGGCCGGCAAATACCAGCACCAGCCCGAGCGCGTCACCTTGGCCCGCATTTAAGGTGCCAGGCGAGCCTTATGCAGCCGGCTCTTCTCGTACCAGTCGGCGAATTGGGGCGTCCAGGTTTGCAGATGGGGCCACATCAGGTCGCAGAGCTCGCGGATTTCCTGCTGCGCATCGAGCTTGGCCCGCAGGTCGAGGAAGTGCAGGAAGGCCCGCAGGGTGAAGCTCACCACGAAGTGCTGGCGGTAGTCGAAGGGCAGGATGCCGCGCGCGTGCTCCTCAGCGAAGCCCGCCGCCAGCAGGTCGCGGTAGCGCTCCGCCGCCGCCCGGCAGAGATCCAGATCCACGGCCCGCTGCTCGGCGGTGTAGGCGTATTTCTTGCCCTGCCGGTCGCTGTAGCTGCCAACCGGCCGGAGGTAAAACACCTCTTCCAGCTCCAGTTCGCCGTTGGCCGCCTTGCAGATGCGATCGCCCGTGTAGCGCATCGACTGCACGTCAAAGCTCACCCCCACCCGGTGGGTGCGCGCCTGCTGCATCACCGAGTGGGGAAACCAGCCCACGTTGAGCACGATCTGGGCGTGCTCCATGGGGCCGTAGTGGCCGCGCTCACCGGCCAGCAGCCGCTTGATGCAGATCTCGCCTGCCTTGGTTTCGTCCGGCCAGTTGGCCGAGTCTGCGGCGACAAAACCCTCGCTGTAGTCCTGGTGCATGCCGGCATACACGCACTGCTGGGGGTTGGGCGTGGCGGCGATCAGGGCGACGCGGAAACGGGGATCCATGGCGGATTTCAGGGAGGAAATTAAGCGTGGCTGCGGGGTCCGGCCATCGTGGCAGCCTTTGGCGCGCCTGCAGCGACTTCGCCCTCAGTCACGTCGCGCGTGACGTCGCCGGTGACGTCGAGGCTGCTGACGGCGCCCATGCCGGCGAGGGTGGGTAGGGGTTCGCCGGCGATCAGGGCGCCGCTCAGGGCCTGGAGTTCTGCCTTGCTGCGGGCGCCGATCGAGCGGCCCACGGGCGTTCCTGCGGCATTGAACAGTTCCAGCTGGGGAATGCCATTGACGTCGAAGCGTTCCAGCTCCGGCTGCCAGCGGGGGTTGTCGACGTTGAGCAGCACCACATCGAGCTGCCCCCGGTGTTGGGCTTCGATCGTCTCCATGGCCGGCGCCATGCTGCGGCATGCCTCACACCAGTCGGCGTAAAACTCCACCACCGTCGGCTTGCCGTTGCGAAGGGCCACGGGCAGATCGAGCGACTGGCGCGCCAGGCGCTCCAGGGGCGCTTCGGGGTGCAGGCCACCCCGAAACCACACCAGGCCAGCCGCCAGCAGCACGGCCAGCACCAGCAACAGCAGGCGTTCGCTCGGTCCTAAGCCGGGGTTGGGGGAGGGGCTGGTCATGGCTGCAGGCTGCGCAGGGCGCACTGAGGGAGCGTGGCTGCACTTTGCCAGTGCTTGCTAGCGTTTTGCCTGAGGTGAACCGGCCATCTTCGTCCACCGGCCTCCCCTGTGAAACGGCGCCTCACCCTGCATTTTCCCCGCGAAGCGGTGCACCTGCCGATCACCTATCGGCTGGCCGTGGATTTCGACGTTGCCGCCAAGATCCTGCGGGCCCAGATTGCTCCCAACCAGAGCGGCACCATGGTGGTGGAGCTCTCGGGCGACATCGACGAGCTGGCGGCCGCAGAGGCTTGGCTCGAGAGCCAGGGGCTGGGTCTCAACCGGGCGCCAGGGCAGATCGCCATCGACCGCGGCCGATGCGTTGATTGCGGCCTGTGCTCCAGCGTTTGCCCCAGCGGCGCCCTCAGCCTGCGTCAGCCCGCTTGGCAGCTGCACTTCGATGCGCAACGCTGCCTGGTCTGTGAACAGTGCATTCCGAGTTGTCCTCTGGATGCCATTGCCCTGGTGTTGGCTCCCCCGTGATGGCCATGGTGCGTCTGCTGCTCTTGCCCGTGCGGGCACCGATGCTGCTGGTTCTGGCGGCCATCGCGGTCTACGAGGGGCTGCAGTGGAGCCAGCCGCTGGAGGGAGCCGGCGCTTCTGGGATGGGGCAGTTGTCCAGTTTGTTCTGGTCGCTGGATTGCCTCCACGCCCTGTTGGTGGTGGTGGTGTGCACGATGCCCGATCTGCTGTTGCAGCGGATCTCCAACGTGATGGCGGCCAGCCGGGTGATGAGCCTGGTGATCACGTTGCTGATCGTCACGGTGGGGGGCCTGTATCTGCTGCACCTCAAGGTGCTCACCAACCTGCTGATCCTGGGTTCGACGGTGCTGCTGGCCCGCCTGGACCTGGCCCGGGTGCGGGTGGCGCCCCCACCCCTGCTCCTGGCCGGGGCCCTGGGGGGGCTGGTGCTCGCAGGGGCGGGCGTGGGGCGCTGGCTGGCCAGCAGCGGTTAGCAGCCCGGTGTGGGCCGTTGCTGGAAGCTCCACAGGTTGCCGAGCACCTTTTTGACGTAGAGCCGGGTTTCGGGATAGGGGATCGCTTCGATCCAAAGCTCGGGTTCCTGAAGCAGCTGGGGGTTCACCCAGCCAGCTACGGCGCCGGGGCCCGCGTTGTAGCTGGCGGCCATCAGCACGGGGTTGCCCTGCCATTGCCCCAGCAGTTGCTTCAGATACTGGGCGCCGAGCTGGGCATTGCGACTGGGATCGCGCAGGGCGTCAGGCCCAAGCGGACCCCCGGCCAGTTCGGCTGCGGTGTCCGGCATCAGTTGCAACAGCCCCACGGCACCGGCGCTGGAGCTCACCCCAGGGCTGAACCGGGATTCCTGCTTGGCCACGGCGGCCAGCAGGATTGCTGGCACCGCCGCGGCCGTGGCGGCTCGCTCCAGCTCCGCCACAAAGCTCGGGGTCTGCAAGCTCCGCTCCAGTTGCTGCGCCAGCCCGCAGGCTTGACCGGCGGGAAGCCGCAGGCTGGCCTGCTCGAGTTGCCCCAGGCCGATCCAGTGGTCGCCCACGGCGCGGCGTAGCCGGCCTTCCAGCAGCAGCTCCCGCGGGGTGCGAGGGGGGAGGGTGCGGCCCGTGCGCCAGTGCTCCCAGGCCTCCAGGGGTTGGTCGAGGCGCCACAGCCGATCGAGGTCGGGATCGCCGCTGGCCAGGGGCTGCCACTGGGGGCGCAGCAGGGCAGGGCTGCGTTGGGGGTCGAGGCTGAGATCCCCCTGGCCGAGCCGCACCGCGGCCCGCCAGCCGTAGTAACCCTCGGGATGGCGTTGGAGCAGGTTGGTCCAGGTGCGCCGGGCCTCGCTTCGCCGGTCCTGTTGCCATTGGCTGAAGCCCAGCCAGAAACGTTGCCGGCCCGCCAGGCCCACCGGCAGTGCACGCTCGATTGGTGCGCTCAGCAGCGCCTCGGCGGTGGTCCACTGGCGCTCCAGCAGGGCCCGCCGGGCCCGCTGCCATTGCAGCTCCCAGCTGGCCGGATCGGCGGGCCAGCGCTCCAGCACCGCCAGCACGGCCTCGGTGCCTGGGGTGTCCAGGGCCCGCCGGGCCTGCACCGGGGCGGTGTTCTGCAGGCTGGCGGGCAGCGTGGCGAGGGCCTGCAGGCTGCTTGGCCCGGGTTGCTCGCTGAGCAGGGCTATGGCCTCGCGGGCCTGGGGGGAGCGGGGTGCCGAGCGGGCCAGCTGCAGCAGCCGGCCCTGGGCCTGGGTCTGCTGGGCGCTGCCGCCGTTGAGCAGCGCCTTGGCCAGCGCCAACTGGGTTTCGAGGCCCGGCTGGCTGCCGTTGAGGCAGGCCAGGGCGGCGTCCGCATCGCCCAGCTGCGCCAGGCCACCGGCCAGCTGGTCGCGCTGTTGGGGTGTGGGGACGGCAGTTGGTTGCCGGCAGGCCTGGCGCAGCCGCGCTGCGGCTCCGGGCCAGCGCACACCGTGGCGGGCCAGGTGCAGGGCGCCATCGCGGCGGCTTTCGGCGGCCGGGCCCGCTTCCACCGCGGCTGCCAGAGCCGCTGGATGGGCGGCGAAGCGCTGGCGCAGGTCTTGGCGCAGCTGGGGCTGGTCTCGGCCAAGGGCGTAGAGCGCATCGGCCGCGGCCGGTGCCATGGGGAAGCGCCGCAGGAGCTGCCGCCAGCGCTGCTGGGCGGCTTCGTTGTCTGCCAGCTGCTGCGCGGCCAGGGCATCGCGCTTGAGCACCAGGGCGGCGAGGCCATCGCGGCCCCAGCCCTGGCCGCGCAGCAGCTGGCGCGCGCGCGCCGGGTTTTCCCCCTGGCGGCCCAGCAGCAGCAGGTTGGCCTCCCGGCGCCGCACTGGATCGGGGGAGAGCCGGCTCAGGCGCTTCAGCTGGGCCGTGGGGGTGTTGGGGTCCGGTGTCGGGAGCTGGTTCAGCAGGGCCCGACCGCCCACCAGCCCAGCGCCGCTTCCCAGGCAGGTGAGGGCCAGCAGCAGGGGGAGGCGAGCCAAGGGCAACGGCGGCACGACGTGGAAATCCTTCGGCATTCTGGGGAGGTTCGGATCCGGCCTTGCTGGTGCGCCTGCCCCCTTTGCCTCCCTATCTCTCCAGCCTGCCTGGTGCCGAGCAGCGGCTGCGGGCGCTGCGGGTGCTGGCGGCGGCCGGGTTGGTGCTGTTGCTGCGCCCCTGGTGGCCGCTGATCTGGCTTCCGGGCTGGGTGGTGGGACTGCTGCTGCTGTGGGCTGTTTGGGAGTTGCTGCGCTGGATCTGGTGGCCCCGGCGCTGGCGTTGAGGGCTCCCGCGAGTCCACGTAGCCTGAGCTCCTTCGCGGCACCTGCCCATGGCCGAGCTGGCTCCCCATCCCGTCGGCCATCCCCTGCGGGGTGGCGTGGCTGGCTTCGGCACCGATGGCATCCGCGGTCGGGTGGGCTCCCAGGTGAGTCCGGCGCTGGCGCTGCAGGTGGGCTTCTGGTGCGGTCAGGTGCTGCCCGCCGGCGCGCCGGTGCTGATCGGCATGGATTCGCGCAGCAGCGGCCCGATGCTGGTGGCGGCGCTCACCGCCGGCCTCACGGCCGCGGGTCGGGAGGTGTGGACCCTCGGCCTCTGCCCCACGCCGGCCATCCCCGGCGCGATCCGTCGCCTGGGGGCCGCCGGCGGACTGATGGTGTCGGCCAGCCACAATCCACCCCACGACAACGGCATCAAGGTGTTTGGCGCTTCCGGCGCCAAGCTCAGCCGCGGTCAGCAGCAGGCGATTGAAGCGGGGCTGCAGGGCGTGGGCGGTGGCCCGGGTGCTCCCGGCGGCTTCAGCGGCAGCGGTGTCGTGCACGATCGCCACGACCTGCTGGCCGACTACCAACGCGCCCTGCTGGCCAGCGTGATGGGCCGCCGGCTGGAGGGCTGCAAGATCGTGCTCGACCTCTGCTGGGGTTCGGCGACGGCTTGTGGTGAGGCGGTGTTTCGCGCCCTCGGGGCTGAGCTCACGGTGCTGCACGGCCAACCCGAGGGTGAGCGCATCAACGTGGGCTGCGGCAGCACCCACCTCGAACCCCTGCGGCAAGCGGTGGTTGAGAACGACGCGGCGATGGGCTTTGCCTTTGACGGGGATGCCGACCGGATGCTGGCGGTGGACGGCCAGGGCCGGGTGGTGGATGGCGACCAGATCCTGTACCTGTGGGGATCGTCGTTGCTGGCTGAGGGGCAGCTGCCAGCCAATCGCATCGTCGCCACGGTGATGTCCAACCTGGGCTTCGAGCGGGCCTGGCAGGCCAAGGGCGGCGTGCTGGAGCGCACCGCCGTGGGGGATCAATACGTGCACCAGGCGATGGAGCAGATGGGGGCGGGCCTGGGCGGGGAGCAGTCGGGCCACATCCTCTCGGCCCGCCACGGCATGAGCGGTGACGGCCTGCTCACGGCCCTGCAGGTGGCCACCCTGCTGCACCGCTCCGGCCAGAGCCTGGCCGATTGGATGGACAGCAGCTTCCAGCCCTATCCCCAGACGCTGGTCAACGTGACGGTGCCCGATCGGCAGCGGCGTCAGCAGTGGCAGCAGTGCGAACCATTGCGGCAGGCCGTGGCGGCCGCGGAGACGGCCATGGAGGGTCGAGGCCGGGTGCTCGTGCGCGCCAGCGGCACCGAACCACTGTTGCGGGTGATGGTGGAGGCGGCGGAGCAGCCGTTGGTGGATCACTGGGCCAGCCAACTGGCCGCTGAAGCCGAACGGCACTTGAACGCGGCTTAATCCGCGGCCCCATCCGCAGCGGAGGATGCCAGGCAGTCGCGGGCCAGGGCGACGGCGCCGCTGCAGGCATCTCCGGCTGGCACCAGCAGCTGGGCGCCGGGGCAGCGCCGCTCCATGGCGGCGGCCAGCCGGGCGCGCAGCAGGTGCAGGTGCTCCAGGGCGCCACCCATGGGCCACACCGGCGGCGCCTCCAGCTGCAGGCGTTGGCTGATGGTGCCCACCATCTGGGCCAGGGCGAGGGCCGAGCGCTCCACCACATCAGCCGCCGCCGCATCGCCCTCGCAGGCGGCGGCCACCACCAGGGGGGCCAAGCGGGCGAAGCCCGCAGCACCGAAGTCGGGCTCCACCACCTTGGCTTTGATGGCCTGGGCGGCGTGCGGGTCGTCCGGGCACACGTTCAGCCCGGCCCACACCCGGGCGCGCAAGGGTGAGTCGGGCCGACGCCCATCGGCCATCTCCAAACTCAGGGCCAGCCCATCGCGGCCGATGTCCATGGCGGAGCCGGCCCCATCCAGCAGCCAGCCCCAGCCGCCGCAGCGGTGCTCCAGGCCGGCCGGGTTGCGCCCTACGGCGATCATGCCGGTGCCGCTGATCACCACGATGCCGCCGCGGTGGCGGCCCATGGCGCCGCGCAGGGCCGTGCGCTCATCCCCAGTGACCACCACCTGCGGCAGGGGCAGCCCCAGGGCCTGGGCCGCCAGCTCTCGAGCGGCCGTTTGCACCGGGGCGCCCACCTCAATGCCGCTGGCCCCGATGGCGGCTGCCAGCAGGCGGGTGGGCGGTGCCGCTGTGCCAGTGGCTCCGAGTTGGCTGAAGGCCTGGGCCCAGCTCGCCTGCAGGGCCTGGCTGAAGCGGGCGGGGCCAGCGGGGGCGGCCAGATGACAGACCCCCGGCCCCTGCCCTTCGGCCAGCACGGCCTCGCCGTTGGCATCGCTCAGCCGACAGGTGGTGTGGGTCTGGCCGGCATCGAAGCCCGCGATCAAACGGAGCTCAGCCACGATCGCGCGCAGCCCCTACCCCGGCAGTAGCCCCGGCCGCCAGGGTGGCGACGCAGAACCAACCGATCAGTTGCACCTCGGGCCGGAAAAAGATCGTGTCGGTGAGTCCCTGCACGCCGAGTCCGGCGATCACGGCGATCACCCCCAAGGCCGGCAGGCTGAACATGCCATCGCCGCGCCAGAGGCCGATGGCGGTGCGCAAGCTCGCTGTTAGCAGGCCGATGCCCGCCAGCAGCCCGGGGATGCCCGCCTCAACCGCCAGCTCCAGGGGAATGGAGTAAGCGCTCAGGGCGTTGAACTTGGGTTGCTGGAAGAGCGGATAGATCTGGTTGAAGGCGTCGTTGCCAGGGCCGATGCCCAGCCAAGGGCGGGCTTGGATCATGTCCAGCGCCGCCAGCCACACGTTGATGCGGAAGTTGTTGGAGCTGTCCTCCCGGCCGGCCACCAGGCTCATCACCCGCACCCGCAGCGGCTCCACGTGGGTCACCAGCACCACCAGCAGGGCCGCCCCACCGAGCAGCAGCAGCAGGGGAACCAGCTTGCGCCATAGGGGAGGCCAGGCCCGGGTGCCGCGGATGGCGATCAGCAGCACGATCACCGCCGCTTCCGCCACCAATCCCATCCAGGCGCCGCGGCTGTAGGTGACCACCAGGGCTGCCACGCCGAGCACCAGGGCCGTGAGGGCAAACAACTTGCGCGCCACCCCAGGCCAGCGCAGCAGGGCCACCAGCGCCAGGGGCAGGATCGGCAGCAGGTACCCCGCCAGCAGGTTGGGGTTCTCGAGGGTGCTGTAGATCCGTACCGTGCCGTCGGCCACGGAGTTGGGATCGGCCCAGCGGGCCAGCTCGCCGGTGTCGCCGTAGAGCTGGCGGATGCCGATCACGCTGGTCACCAGCTCTCCGGCCAGCAACGCCGCCACGATGCGGTCCCACCAGACGGGCGCTGTTGCCAGCAGCTGGCGCATCAGGGCATACACCCCCAGATAGCTCACCAGCTTCATTAGTCCCTTGGCCGCGGCCAGGGGCACCGGGGAGAAGCCCGTGGCCAGCAGGGCCACGGCCAGGATTCCCAGGATCCAGCGGTCGATCCCCCCCAGGGGCTCGGGGGGAGTGCACAGGGCCAGCAGCAGCCACAGCAGGCCACTGGCCAGGATCAGCAGACTGAGGCCGCTGCGGGTCACCAGGGGCAGGCCGGCCATCAGGGCGCACAGCACCAGCCCAGCAATCAGGTTTAAATGCCGCCCGAGAGCCCCACTGGAAGCGCTTTGGAGCTTGCCCTGCCAGCGCAGCAGAACGGGGATGGTGGGGGCGCTCAAGGGGCGAAGGCTGCCGTCAGGCCGGATTATCGACCCCATGGTCGGGATCCTCCAGATCTTCCAGCCGATCCTCCAGGCTCTCGAGTGGTGGCAGGTTGTGGCTGTTGCGCCGGTAGAGCACCCGGTACACCGGCAGCCCCTGGCCCAGCACGTGGGTTTCGCGCTCGGTGGGCACCGGCAGGGGGTTGTCGGCTCGCCAGGGACGGTTGTCTTCGGGCGGGCGATCGAAGCCGCCGCTGGCCTCGATCAGCTGCACCATCGGCGTGATCACCGCCAGCACATCGCTCTGGATGAACAGCTCGCGCCCCGGGGCCAGGGCCTCGGCCAGGGCCAGCAGCAGGGCGGGCTGCAGCACCCGCCGTTTGTGGTGCTTCTTCTTGAACCAGGGATCGGGAAACTGGATCGAGACCCGCTCGAGCAGGTCGGTGGGCAGCGCCGCCAACCAGTCCTGCAGGCTGATGTTGGCGTTGCAAAACAAGTAGTGAAGATTGCCAAGCCCCAAGGCCTGGCGGTCGGCTTCGGCGGCATCCACCAGGGCGCGGCGGATCTCCACGCCGAGGTGGTTGCGGCCGGGCTGCAGCTGGGCCAACGCCAGCAGAAAGCGGCCGCGGGCGCAGCCGATATCGAGGTGTAGGGGTTGATCCGGCGCGCTGAACAGCTCCGCGGGCGGCGGCAGGGCCCGGGGCTGCTGGAAGAAGCGGCTGAGCGGGTTGACGTGCTGGCGCACCATCAGCCCTCTCCGCGCGGCACCAGGAAGGCCAGGCTGGCGGTATAGCCGTGCAGGTGGGTGCTGCCGGCCACCGGTCCGATCTCGCCGTTGCAGAACACCCCGGCGATCGGCACCTGGGCAAAGGCCTCGCGGCAGAGGGTCACGTCGCCATCGGCTTCGCCGTACAGCCCTGCACCCCGGCCCAGGCAGGCGAACAGCAGGGTGGCCAGGGGCTCTGGTTGGCGCGCTTGCTGCCGGCTGAGGAGCTGGCGCAGTTCCTGGCGGGAGGCGGCGGCATCGCGCAGCTGGAACTGCACCTGTTGACCCACCCGCATGCGTTCGGCCACGGCCACGGCCCCATTGCGGGGATCCACGCCGATCAGGTTGCGCACCAGGAAGGCCGTGGGGCCGTCCGGTTCAGCGCGCTCGAGGCTGAAGCTGCTGCGGCCGACCCCCAGAAACAGGGAGTTCTTCACCAGCTCCCGCTCCTCGGGGCTGAGCTCGGTGAGGATCGCCTGTAGGGCGGCCACCGGGCTGCGGCGGGCCTGGCCCTGGCTCACTTCCAGCACCACATTGCGCTGGGCCTGTTCAACATCGAACACCGGGCCGATCGGGCGACAGCCCTGGGCCACGACCGGATCGAGTTGCCATGCGCCGCCGATCAGGCAACCGACGGCTCCGCGCACGACCTGGTCGCCGAACAGCAGGGAGCCGTGGGGGGCGCTGTGCTGGCCGGCAATGCCGCCGAGTTTCACCGCCTCCGGAGCGGCGTAATCCAGGCCGCTGATCAGATCGTTGATGCGGGAGCAGCTGGGATCCACCAGCAGCAGCATCGAGGGGCTGGCCGCGGGGTTGGCTGGGGGGAGCGCTGTTTCCGGTACGCCCAGCAGGGCGCGCCAGGGATCGGCCGGGCCATCCAGGTCGGGCAGGGTGTCGGTGTCGATGGCAAAAGGCTGGAGCGTGGCGCCGGGCAGGTGCAGCAGGGTGACGCTCAGGGCCGGCTTGTTTTCCAGCTCATGGGGGGCTCCGGAGGGGTCGGTGCCCACGACGCCACCACCCAGACAGCCCAGCCAGTGCGCGGCCTGCAGCTGCTCGCGCAGCAGCGGCAGCAGCCGCGGCAGATCGCTGGCGTAGCTGGCTGAGGCAAACACCAGGGCTAGATCCGCTGGGCCGGCTCCGCGCAGCTGGCGGGCAACGCTCTCCACCGCAGCCTGCAGGGAGGTTTCGGTGGCCAGGGCTGTGCGAGCCCAGGCCGGGCCGGGGCGGCCTGAGAAGGGGCGGGAGAGCCAGCTGGGCAGTGAAAAGGCGGCCATGGGCTGGACCCTATCGCCCGCCGGGGGCCACGGATAATGGCGCCTTACCGAACCAGCCGCGTGCTCGCCGCCCTGCCCGAACCGTTGTACCGCTCGCTGGTGTGGCTCGATGTCCGCCTGGCCGTCCTGTTCAGCATCGCTTTGCCCCTGGTGCTGTTGATCTGGGCCACCGTGCGGCGCGAGGGCGCCCTGGTGCGGCTGCTGGGCATCTATTGGAAGGTGGCCAGCTTGCTGCTGCTCGCCACCCTGCTGCTCACCGACCGCCGGCCATTGGGTTTTGTGGTGGCCGTGCTGGCCCAGCTGCTGGTGGTTGTGAGTGTGTGGTTTTGGGTGGATCTCAACGAGGAACTGGCCGATCTGCCTCCCTGGCGGCCCTTGCCTCTCACCCTGCGCATCTGGCGCTGGAGCCTGACGGTGTGGGGGCTGGCTGGGGCGGCTTTCAGTGCCACGGCCCTTCAGTGCGTGGCTGGCGCCGCCCTGGGCAAGGCCCAGTGCGCCATCTGGATCCAGCCCCCCCTGGGGTTGCATCGCCATGTGGAGGCCGTGTTTGATTTCGTCTTCGGCGGCGAGTGGACCCCGGCCGTGGCGGCGTTCATTGGCTACGTGGGCCTGGTGGCCTACGTGGTGGGCCTGCTGCAGTGGCTGCTGGTGCGCCTGCCCAAGCAGGGCCGCATCGCTGGTGACTTCTGAGGGGTGGCGATGGTGGATTCAGCCCTGCTTGCCCAGTTGGAGCTGCTCAGTCGCGATCGCCCCGATCGGGTGCTGCGGTTGCGGGGCCAGTGGCAGGGTGCTGGTGAGGCGGCGGAAGCGTTTGAGCTGGTGCTGTTTCGGGGCTTCTCGAGCAGCACCACCCATCCCACGACCTACGACCCTGATCAGCCGCTGCTGCCAGATGGCGCCGTGATCGAGACAGCAGAACTGCTGTTGGGGCCCCTCAACCCGTCTGCTGAACAGCGGCTGGCTGGGCCGGAGCCGGTGGATCGGTTTCTCGATCCCGCCGGCTGGCTCTGAAGACTCACAGGCACCCCGCACAGAGGCGTTGCCAGTGCGGACAGATCCTGCTCAGGGGCTCGGCATGGGAGGCGAGCTGGGCCTGGCTCGCCAGCTCGAAGTCGGCGAAGTCAAATCCGGGTGCCACGGTGCAGCTCACCAGGCTCCAGGTGCTGTCTGGCAGGGGTTCGGCTGCGAACCAGCTGCCTGCCGGCACCATGTGCTGGGGCTGCGCTCCGGCCGACAGGTTGAGCCCCAGGTGGGTGGAGCGTGCCTGGCCAGCCGGGCAGAGCTCATGGATCACCAGTCCGCCACCACCGTGGTGATGCCAGAGCTCGTCGGAGGCGATGCGATGCCAGCACGAGTGCTCGCCCGCTGCCAGCAGAAACAGGATCGCCGTACTGGCGGCCCTCGGCCCCCGCGGGCTGTTCACCTGTTCTCTGGCCCGGTAGGTCTCGCGGTAGTGGCCGCCTTCCGGGTGGGGCTGCAGCTGGAGCTGGGCGATCAGATCTTCGGCACGGAGCCCTGGACCAACTGCCGTAGGGCTATTCATTCAGCCAGCACAGCCACGCAGCGTCCGCAAAGCGTGGGGTGGGTGCTGTGCCGGCCGATGTCGGTTTCGTAGTGCCAGCAGCGCTCGCACTTCTCGCCATCCGCCCTGGCCACGCGCACGTTCACGCCGCCCGCGTTGGCGTCCTCAAGCACCGTTGCCGGTGCCGCACCGCCGATCTGCAGGCCTGAGACCAGCAGCCAGTCCGCCAGGTTGTCGACGCTGGGATGGGCCGAGCCCTCAAGCCAGTTCAGGGCCTCGGCCAGCGGCGCGGCTTCGGCGGTGAGCTCCAGCTGCACCTGCGCTTCCAGCGACGCGCCCAACTGGCCGCCGCTGCGGCAGCTCTCCAGCTGGCGGTTGACCAAGGCCCGCAGCTCCAGGATCGCGGCCATCGGCGTCTCCAGTTCAGGCTGGCGCCATTCCATGGGCGCCGTCGGCCAGCCCCGCTCAAACACCGAGGCTTCGCTCACTGGGTAGGGCAGGTTCTGCCAGATGTCTTCGGCCATGTGGCAGAGCACCGGCGCGATCAGCCCAGCCAGGCGCTCCACCACCAGGCTCAGCACGGTCTGGCAGCTGCGGCGACGGAACTCCGCGGCCCCGCTCACGTAGAGGCGGTCCTTGGCGATGTCGAGGTAGACGTTGGAGAGGTCGACGACGCAGAAGTTCTGCAGGGCCTGGAAGAAGCGGTAAAACTCGTAGCGCTTGAAGTCTCCCGTCACGCTGTCAATCAGGGCAGCGGTGCGCTGCAGCATCCACTGGTCCAGCAGCGGCAGCTCGGCGTAGGCCACGGCGTCGCCGCCTTCGGCCTGGGGGCGCGGGTCGAAGTCGTGCAGGTTGCCCAGCAGGTAGCGGGCCGTGTTGCGCACCTTCCGATACACATCCGCCAGCTGCTTGACGATCCCCGGCCCCAGCGGCACATCGGCGGAGTAATCCACCGAGCTCACCCAGAGGCGCAGCACATCGGCGCCGTAGGCGGGCTCCTGCTTTTGGTTGTTGCCGCCCTCCACCAGCACCGCCGGATCGACAACATTGCCCAGCGATTTGCTCATCTTGCGGCCCTTCTCATCGAGGGTGAAGCCGTGGGTGAGCACCCGCCTGTAGGGGGCGTGGCCGTTGACGGCCACCGAGGTGAGCAGGCTGCTCTGGAACCAGCCGCGGTGCTGATCGCTGCCCTCGAGATACAGATCGGCGGGGTAGTGCAGGCCGCGCTCCTGTAGCACGCCGGCCCAGGACGAGCCGGAGTCGAACCACACGTCCATGGTGTCGGTGCCCTTGCGCCATTGGTTGGCTTCGGCGGCGTAGGGCTCGGGCAGCAGGCCGGCCTCATCGCGCTGCCACCACACGTCGGCGCCGTGCTCGGCGATCAGGGCCTGGATGTGGGCCAGGGTGGCTTCGTTGAGCAGCACCTCGCCGGTTTCCCGGTGATAGAAAACAGGGATCGGCACGCCCCAGGTGCGCTGGCGGCTGATGCACCAGTCGCCCCGCTCGCTCACCATGGCCTCGATGCGGTTGCGGCCGCTCGCCGGTAGCCACTCCACCGCCGCGATCGCCTCGAGGGCGGCGGCGCGGAAGCCTTCCACCGAGGCGAACCACTGCTCGGTGGCGCGGAAGATTGTGGGCTTCTTGGTGCGCCAGTCGTAGGGGTAGCGGTGCGCGTAGCGCTCCTGCTTGAGCAGCAGGCCGGTGGCCTCCAGGGCTGCGATGATCGTGGGGTTGGCGTCCTTCAGCACGTTGGTGCCGGCGAAGGGCCCGGCTTCGGCGGTGAGAGTGCCGGCCTCATCCACTGGGCAGAGCACCGGTAGACCCGCTTTTTTGCCGGTGTTGAAGTCGTCGACGCCGTGGCCCGGGGCGGTGTGCACCAGGCCCGTGCCCGCTTCGGTGGTGATGGTGTCGCCGCCGATCAGCACCGGGCTGGTGCGCTCCAGCAGCGGATGGCGGTAGACGATGCCCTCCAGAGCGGCGCCCTTCACGCTCAGCAGCGGCGTGAGCGTGAGCTCCAGGCTGGTTTCCAGGCCCTCGCGCAGCTCGGCGGCCACCACCAGGTGGCTGGCGGCTGGGGCAGCGCCCTCACCGCGGGGGGCCACGGCGCAGATGGCGTAGTCGAGCCGCCCATTCACCGACACCGCCAGGTTGGCCGGCAGGGTCCAGGGGGTGGTGGTCCAGATCGCCACGGCCAGGCCGCCAGCCCCTGTGGCGACTTCGGCCGGCAGGCCCGCGGCACTGAGCTCAGCTGCGAGGCCTTTGGGCAGCTCCACCACCGGGAAGGCCGCGTACACGCTCGGGGAGGTGTGGCCGTCGGGGTATTCGAGTTCGGCTTCAGCCAGGGCGGTGCGGGAGCTGGGGCTCCAGTGCACCGGCTTGAGGCCCCGGTAGATGTGGCCAGCCAGCACCATGGCTCCAAACACGCCGATCTGCGCGGCCTCGTAGTTCTTCTGCAGGGTGAGGTAGGGCTGATCCCAGTCGGCCCAGATGCCCCAACGCCGGAAGCCGGCCTTCTGGCCCTCCACTTGCTCCAGGGCGTAGGCGTGGGCCTTCTGGCGCAGGCTCACGGGGGTGAGCTCGGCCCGCTCGCTGCTGCTCAGCCCTTGCAGCACCTTGAGTTCAATCGGCAGGCCGTGGCAGTCCCAGCCCGGCACGAACCGCGCTTTCTGGCCCTGCAGCAGGGCGGTTTTGTTGATGATGTCCTTGAGGATCTTGTTCAGCGCATGGCCCACGTGCAGGGCCCCGTTGGCGTAGGGCGGCCCGTCGTGCAGGGTGAAGGCCTCGCCAGGGTTTTGCTGGCTCAGCCGCTCGTAGATCCGCCGCTCGGCCCAGAACGCCTGGATCTCGGGCTCCCGCACCTTGGCGTTCGCCCGCATGGCGAAGGGCGTTTGGAGCAGGTTGAGGGTGTCCTTGTAGGAGATCTGCCCCGCTGCGGCGGTGCTATCGGGGGCAGAGCTGGCGGTCACGTCGCCACAGGGCAGCAAGGGCCGATTATCCCGCTTGGCTGCTGGTTGCCTCCGGCTCCGCAGGTTCAGCCTCGATCAGGGCATCGATCTCGGCAAAGGAGCTCACCACTACGGTGTCGGCCGGCTCGGGCTCCTCGGGGCGCACCCAGCGTTTGCCGCTGGTTTTCGGTTGGCGGCGCTCCGCGAGCCACTGCCCTAGCCCGCTGCCCACCGTGCCGGCCGCCGCTGCCAGATGGGTCACGGTCGCTCCCGCCTGCTGCAGGCTCGTCTGCCAGCGCTCTGCCGACCAGAGCCGCTGCTGTTCCTCCGGGCTGAGCTGCCGCCAGCGCCCCTGGGATACCTCCGCCGCCAGACGGCCGATCAGCAGCCCACCGCAGAGCACGCCCAGCATCGGTGCTCCGGTGAGCCGATCGGCACTGGTCACCAGGACCAGGCCCAGCAGGAGCACCACGGCACCCCAGACCGAGTCCCGCGGCCGGCTCAATTCGGTGGCCAACAGCGGCAGCAGCAGGATGGCGAGGCCGAGCAGCAGTGCCAGGAGTCCGCCCAGGGTGGCGAGCATGGCCGGATCAAAACGATTTCACCATTCTGGGTGGCCTCCCGGGTGGGCGCTTCCCGCTCCTGTCCCTACAGTCCCGGTTCGCCCACCTGGCGGAATTGGTAGACGCGCTGGTTTTAGGTACCAGTGGCCTTGGTCGTGGGGGTTCAAGTCCCCCGGTGGGCATCAACGTTTTCTTAAGTTGCCGGGAGCCAACGCTTTGGGACCTGCTTCAACCGCGATGACACAGGTTTTGGCAGCGACCCCAACGTCCGTCGCCCCTGTTGGGGCTCAGCCGACACCGTCGAGCTTGGTGCCGCGCGAGTTTCTCGATCCCCCGGCTCCCTGGAACCCCACGGTGGGCCTGTTCTTGGCCGGCTATGGCCTGGCAGTCCTCACCATCTGGGGTTGGTTTGCGGGGGGCTGGCCCCTACCCGTGTTGCTGGCCACCGGCTTTCTGGCCTTGCATCTGGAGGGCACCGTCATCCACGACGCCTGCCACAACGCGGCTCACCCCAACCGCATCTGGAACGCGGTGATGGGCCATGGCGCCGCCCTGCTGCTCGGCTTCAGCTTTCCGGTGTTCACGCGGGTGCATCTGCAGCATCACGCCCATGTCAACGACCCCAAGAACGACCCTGACCACATCGTCAGCACCTTCGGGCCGCTGTGGTTGATCGCACCGCGCTTCTTCTATCACGAGCTGTTCTTTTTCCGCCGGCGTTTATGGCGCCGTTATGAACTGCTCGAGTGGGGGCTGGCCCGAGGCGTTTTTGCGGCGATTGTGATTGCGGCTGCCAAGTATGGCTTCCTTGATTTTGTGTTCAATTGCTGGTTTGCTCCGGCTCTGATGGTGGGCGTCACCCTTGGCCTGTTCTTCGATTATCTGCCGCACCGCCCCTTCCAGTCGCGCAACCGCTGGCACAACGCTCGGATCTATCCCAGTAGGCTGATGAATTGGCTGATCATGGGGCAGAACTATCATCTCGTTCATCACCTGTGGCCATCGATTCCCTGGTTTGAATATCGGCCTGCTTATCACGCCACCAAGCCGATTCTCGATGCCAAAGGATCCCCTCAGCGGCTTGGCTTGTTTGAGAGCAGAAGCGACGGATTCAACTTCCTTTACGACATCTTCTTGGGGGTTCGCAGCCACCGCAAGAAGCGCAGCAAGCT
>VGQC01000023.1 GCA_016882385.1 Cyanobacteria bacterium M_DeepCast_100m_m1_067
GCCAGGGATTCAGCCAGGGCGATCACCCGTTGGCAGCGCTCCTCCACTTGGGGGCAGCTTTCGCCGTCGGGGCAGCCGTGGCTCCACACGGTCCAGCCGGGCACTTGCTCGCGGATCGCGGCGGTGGTGATGCCCTCGTAGCGGCCGTAGTCCCACTCCTGCAGGTCGGGACAGACGCGCGCCTGCGCCCCCAGGCCGGCCAGCTCGGCGGTGCGCCGCGCCCGCTGCAGTGGGCTCACCAGCACGGCGGCAAAGCGCTGCCGGGCCAGCACCGGAGCCAGGGCCCGGGCTTCCGCTTCACCTTCCGGCAGCAGGGGCAGGTCCGTGAGACCGGTGTGGCGCCCACTGAGGGCCCATTCGGTGGCCCCGTGGCGCAGCAGCAACAGTTCGAGTTTGGGAGCGGTGTTCACACCGGTGATCGCAGGTTGTGCAAGAGGTTGTGCCACTGGTTGTGCAAGAGGTTGTGCAACAGGGTGTTCAACACCGTCATTCGCGCTTTTTTCCACCCCCGCCACCACCCCTAGCCACCACGCTTCAGCGCCGCACCTCAAACCAGTCGGCACCCGTGGCCGCTACCTGGGTGGAGGCGACGCTGTTGACCGCCGCCAGCCCCGGACTCTTCTCGCACCAGATGCGCAGTTCGGTGAGCTCCTGGGGCGAGCCTTCCGCCTCGATCTCGACCGAGCCATCGGGTCGGTTGCGCACCCAGCCGCTCAGGCCAAGATCTGTGGCCCTGGTGCAGCAGGCGGCGCGGTAGCCCACCCCCTGCACCTGGCCGCGCACGATCAGACGCCAGCGCTCCTGCTGAATCTGGGGCTTGGGCTCGTGGGGTTGGATGAAGCGGCGCTCGTCGGCAGCGGCGCGGCGCTCCCGGCTGCGGCGGCCAGGCGAGAGGGAATCACCGGGGATCCAGCCCAGTGGAGATGCAGCCAGCTGGCGTGCACGTTCGGCGCTGTCCATCCTTCGCTCCGGGTTGGAGTCCCCCAGCCTTCAAGCTGCCACAGCCCGCCGCTGCCAGCCACAGATTCGAGCTGCCAGCGGTGGAATTCATGGCCGCAGAAGCGCTCGCCCGGGCGCACCAGCAGGCCGCTGGTCGTGGCCTTGGCCTCGCGGTAGCCCAGGCTCAGCGCCCCTTTTTGGGCGTGGAAGGGCAGTATCCCGGCCATCCGGTGCGGGCGGCCCTCGGCGTCGCTGAGGGCCGAGCCCAGCAGCAACAGGCCACCGCATTCGGCCACCAGTGGCAATCCTGCCGCCGCCGCCCGGGTCAGCTCGCCCAGGCTGCGGCGGCTGGCCGCCAGCTGGGCGGCATGCAGCTCCGGATAGCCCCCGGGCAGCAGCACGGCGCGGCAGCCCGGCGGCAGGGCTTCATCGGCCAGGGGGCTCCAGGGCACTGGCTCGAGCCCCACTGCCGCCAGCAGCTCGCCGGCTTCGGGGTAGCGGAAGTGGAAGGCGGCGTCGCTGGCGATCGCCACCGGCAGGGGCCCCCCGCCGAGCTCCGGCAGCGGAGCCTCCAGGTGCGCCCGCAGACACCAGTGAATCGGATTCTCGGCACCGGCCTGGCGCGCAGGGGGCGCCAGCAGGGGCTCCAGGCGCGCCAGATCCAGGTGGCGGGCGGCCAGCTCCGCCCACTGCTCTTGGCGCAGCTCCAGGTCGTGCAGTTCGCCTGGCGGCAGCAGCCCCAGGTGGCGGGACGGCAGCTCCAGGCTCGGGTGGTGGGGCAGCACCCCCAGCAGCGGCACGGCGATGCTCGCCAGCGCTTCGCGCAGCAGGGCGTGGTGGCGTTCGCTGCCCACCTGGTTGAGCACCACGCCGGCCAGGTGCACCGGTGGCGGGCCATGGTCGCGGAAGCCCCGCACCAGCGCCGCCAGGGAGCCCGCCTGCCTGGAAGCCTCCACCACCAGCACCACCGGCAGCTCCAGCTGGGCCGCCACGGCCGCCGAGCTGCCCTCACTGCTGGGGCCGCGGCCATCGAACAGGCCCATCACTCCCTCCACCAGGGCGAGGTCGGCCCGGCTGCTGTGCCAGGCGAAGCAGCGCTCCAGCCACTCCGGCCCACACAGCAGCGGATCGAGGTTGCGGCAGGTGAGGCCGCTCACCCGGCTGAGCAGCTGGGGGTCGAGGTAGTCGGGCCCCACCTTGAAGGGCTGCAACCGCCGGCCCTGGGCCCGAGCCCAGGCGGCCAGGCACAGCGACAGCAGGGTCTTGCCGCTGCCGCTGCTGGGTGCGGCGATCAGACAGGCCATTCAGGGCGGGCTCTCAGGGCAGCAGTTTGGCGGCGAGCGGGGCGGCGGCGGCCAGCAGGGGGTTGGTGGAGTCGTGGCCGCCGGAGAGCAGCCTGGCCATTTCCATCTCCTCGCTCTCGTTGGGCAGGGGCACCACCTCCTCGGCCAGTTCCATGCTCGCCATGCCGCCCGACTCCAGCCGCATGCAGCCGCCCGACTCGGAGCAGAGAATCACGCACAGGGGGGAGCCCTGGCTGCTCTGGCAGATCAGCCGCAGGCCCACCATCGCCCCCGGATGGGTTTTGGGCACGCCCACCGGCACCGGCATCTGCCGGAAGCGCACGGTTTCGCCATCGGTGCGCTCGAATTCAGCGCCGATGCCCTGGCCCGCGCCATCGCCGTCTACGGGGTAGGTGGAGATCAGGTGCCACCCCAGCCGGTCGGCCAGCCAGGCCGCCAGCAGCAGGCCCTTCACCGGGTTGCTGCCCTCCACGTCGAGGTCGAGCTGCACCACATGGTTGAGTGCATCACGCCGCGACGGCGGGTCAAACACCATCGCCAGCGATTCCCGCCAGCTGCGCAGCCGCAGCCAGTTGAGGTCATTGATGGGCTGGCCGGCATCGATGCGATCCACCAGCAGGTCGAGGCAGCGGCGCGGATCGCCCAGCGACGAATCCACCACCAGCCGCCGATGGCCGCTGGCCAGGGTTGCCATCACCTCAGGGGCCTCATCGAGGCTGCTGTTCCACCACACCCAGCAGGGCAGGTCGGGGCTGATCAGCGGCTGCACCAACTCCAGGCTCTGGCGCAGGGCTCCGGTGCCGCCACGCAGCACCACCACATCGCCGCAGGCGTCACCGCCGCTGCCTTCCTCCGGCAGGGGGCAGTAGGCGGCCACCAGGGTTTCGAGGGGATGGCCACCATCGAGGGTGGGGGCCAGGGTGATCAGCCGCCGCGGCATGTGGGCGCTGATCGCCCCCTCCACAAATTGCCCGCGCAGGTCTTCGGCGTGGTGGTCGCCGCCCAGCTTGCCAATCGCCCAGGCCAGCTGGGGATCCATCGGCGCGGTGCTCAGCGGCAGTCCACAGCTGATCGCGGCGGCGCGGGCCGCTTCCAGCACCGTCTCGTTGAGCAGGCCGGTGATCGGGCCGTTGAGACGGCCGCAGCGCACCAGCTGCTGCTCGAGCCAGGAGCCCTCCCACACCACCAGAGTGAAGGTGGCGGCTCCGTGGGAGCTTCCCAGTTCCTGGCTCCAGAGGCGCTCCAGGTAGCTGGGCACCTCGGCGGGCGGCAGGGCGAGTGGGGCCTGGAGGGTGAGCTGGGTCGACATGGGGGCAGGGGGTGAAAAGTTAGGGGCGACGCCAGGCCAGGCCGTCCTCGGCCAGCAGACTGTCGGCGGCGCCAGGGCCCCAGGTGCGGGCCTCGTAGGGGTAGACCGGCAGTTGGTTTGGGGCGTCTTCGATCAGCTCCAGCAGCGGCGTGTACAACCGCCAGGCGGCTTCCACTTCGTCGCTGCGGGTGTACAGGGTGGGGTCCCCCAGCATGGCGTCGGCCAGCAGGCGCACGTAGCCCTCATCGCTGGGTTCGCCAAAGCTGTCGTCATAGGAGAAGGCCATGTCCACCGGCCGGCTACGCATGCCGGAGCCGGGGGCCTTCACCTCAAACTTGAACTCAGCCCCTTCATCGGGCTGGATCCTCAGGATCAGCTGGTTGGGCGTGGGGGCTCCGCTGGCGGCATCAAACAGGTGCACCGGCGCCTCGCGGAAGGTGAGCACCACCTCGGAGAGCCGCTTGGGCAGGCGCTTGCCGGTGCGCAGGTAGAAGGGCACGCCCTGCCAACGCCAGTTGTTGATGAACAGCTTCATCGCCACGTAGGTCTCGGTGGTGCTCTCGGGATTCACCCCCGGCTCCTGGCGGTAGCCGGCGATCGGCCGGGTGCTGGAGCCGCCGGGTCCGTACTGGCCCCGTACGCAACACTTCCAGGGCTCGTCTTCGTTGGCTAGGCGCGCGGCCTGCAGCACCTTGGCCTTCTCGTTGCGCATCGACTCGGGGTCGAAGCGGCCCGGCGCCTCCATGGTGGTGAGAGCAAGCATCTGGGTGAGGTGGTTTTGCACCATGTCCCGCAGAGCCCCCGAGCTCTCGTAGTAGCCGGCCCGCTCCTCTACCCCGACGGTTTCGGCGGCAGTGATTTGCACACTCGAGATGTAGTTGCGGTTCCAGATCGGCTCGAAAATCGTGTTGGCGAAGCGCAGCACCAGGATGTTCTGGACCGTCTCCTTGCCCAGGTAGTGGTCGATCCGGAAGATCTGGTTTTCCTGGGCGCTGGCCTGCACCACCCGGTTGAGCTCCTGGGCGCTGCCGTAGTCGCGGCCGAAGGGCTTCTCGATCACCACCCGGCTGCGGGCCGGATCGCTCAGCAGGCCGGCGGCCGCCAGGGCCCGGCAGCCACTGCCGTAGAAATTCGGCGACACCGACAGGTAGAAGGTGCGGTTGCCGCGGGTGGCCCGTTGCCGGTCGAGCATGTCCAGCCGCTGGCCGAGCCGCACGACCGTGGGCGGATCCTGGAGATCCACCGGCTCGTAGAAGAGGCCCGCCGCAAACTGCTCCCAGGCCATGCGGTGCTCGGCCACCTCGCTGGCCATCGCTTCGGCCATCTTCTGGCGGAATTCCTCGTCGCTCCAGGGGCGGCGGGCGCAGCCCAACACCGCGAATTCACTGGGCAGGCGCCGCTGGCGGAACAGCTCGAAGAGTGCCGGGATCAGCTTGCGGTGGGTGAGGTCGCCACTGGCACCGAAGATCACGAGGCATTGGGGCGGAATCACCCGCTCCTGACGGAGTCCGACCCGCAGTGGATTGGTGAGCACGCTGCCCATGGATGCCTTCGCGGTGCCCATGGTTTAACCGGCCAGGCGGCGCTGCCCACCGCCTGGCCCACTTTGTGATGGTTTCTGTGTGGGATTGGCCAAAAAAAAGCCCGCCACGGTGGCGGGCTGAGGGAAGGAGGTGACGTCCGTTGCCGGGCGTCAATCCCGATGTCAATAGGTCTCGACGTGCCAGCGCTCAGCTTTTTTGAGCTGGGGACGCAGCTCGGACCAGTTGAGGTTCTTGGCGGCCGCTGCGGTGGCCATGGCTTCGTCGATGCCCGGCTCCATGCCCCGCAGACCGCACATGTAGACGTGGGTCTTGGGGTTTTCGATCCAGGAGAAGATCTCCTCGGCGTTCTCGCTGACGCGGTCCTGGATGTACATCCGGCCGCCGCTGGCGTTCTGCTGCTCGCGGCTGATCGCCTTGGTGTAGCGGAAGTTGTCCGGATACTGCTCTTGGTAGCGGTTGAAGTCGTCGTCGTAGAGCAGGTTGGCCGTGGTGGGCGCGCCCATGAACAGCCAGGCCTTGCCCTTGAAGGTCCAGCCGTTCTTCTCACGCTCTGCCGGCTCGAACATGCGGCGCAGGTAGGTGCGCATCGGCGCGATGCCGGTGCCGGTGGCCAGCATGATCACGTTGGCGTCCTCGTCGGCAGGCAGGAGCATCTCCTTGCCCACCGGACCGGTGATCTTTACCTTGGCGCCGGGCTCGATGTCGCAGAGAAAGGTGGAGCAGACGCCGTTGATCGTCTCGCCGTCTTTCTCGTACTGCAGCTGGCGCACGCAGAGGGACACGGTGTCGCCCGCCAGGTTGTCGCCGTGGCGGGTGCTGGCGATGGAATACAAGCGCAGCTTGTTGGGCTTGCCGTTGGCATCGGTGCCGTCGGGAATGATGCCGATGCTCTGGCCTTCGACGTAGTGCAGCTGGGGATCGCCGCCCTTGAGATCGAAGGTGATGTGGTTCACCCGACCGATCGCCCCATCTGCCAGCAGGCTGTAATTCTCAGTCACCGTGCCGATGAACGGGTCCTTCGGCTTGTAGAGGTTGACGGGGACGTCGGCGTGGGACACGGCAGCGGGTTTCGAAGGGGCGGCTTTGACTTTGGGGGCGGGTGCGGCCGGGGCTGGTGCAGCGGCAGGCGTGTCGCCACCGGCGCCGTCGGCACCCAGCACGGCACGGATCCGACCGCCCTGCTGGGCGATGGACTGCATCAAGCCCTGGAGCTGGTTGAACGGCACGGTGAAGCGACGTTCAGCCTGGCGCTGGCGACCGATGCCGAGGCCCTCCACCACGACGGTGAACATGCGGCTGTCCGACTGAATGGCGCGACCGGTGGAAACACGCATGCAGACTCAGCCCCCTCAAAAGCGCGCTGATCATACGGAACCTTTCCGCTGCGGTTTTCCAGGAGACACCGCTAGGTTTGTGCGCCAGCACACTTCGACCGTGCTCCTTTGGCCCAGCTCCTCGCCCAGGCGCGCCCTTCCGACCCGCCCCCCAGCGACCCGTCTTCGGCCGTCGTGAGTGACGCCTGCAGCCTCGACACCATCCAGCAGGTGATGGAGCGGCTGCCCCAGGGAGCCCGGCGCTTGGCGGTGCAGCTGCGGCTGCCCCTCGACCCGGAGTGGCTTTGGGCCGTGCTCACCGACTACGCCAATCTCAACCTCTACATCCCCAACCTGGCCTCCTCCCGCGAGCTCTGGCGTCGGGGCAACAAGGTTGGCCTCGAACAGGTGGGGACCCAGCAGTTATGCGGGCTCCGTTTCAGTGCCCGGGTGGAGCTCGAGCTCGAAGAGGATCCCGAGGCTGGCGAGTTGCGGTTCTGCATGTGCCGCGGCGACTTCCGTCGCTTCGAGGGCATTTGGCAGATCGGCCGCTCCGGCGGGATGACCCATCTCTTCTATGAGCTCACGGTGCAGGGCCGTCCCGGCATGCCGATCGGGCTCATCGAGCAGCGCCTGCGCGACGATCTGGCCAACAACCTGCGTGGGGTGCAGCGCGAAGCCGAGCGCCGCGCCGCCTTGTCCTGAAGCATCCCTGCTGGGTGGGAGGTGCTGTTGGTTGTGGGATTTCTGTTTGTTGAACAACTTGTTGAACAACCTGTTCAACAGCTTGATTGGGGTGGATGTCGGCAAGCGCGACCACAGGCAAAAAGTCTCTTTGTGAAGCACGCTGGCTCGCCAAGAGAACCGGGTTGCTGTGTTGCGAAAAGCAACCCTTCGTGCCGTTGTTTGGTTGTTAATACCCCCAAGGGGATTCGAACCCCTGTCGCCTCCGTGAAAGGGAGGTGTCCTAGGCCTCTAGACGATGGGGGCGAGGCCACAACGCTGGTCGGCGTTGCTGTGTTGGAAGCTACGGGTCAGGGGGACCCTTCGTCAAGGCGGGTTGGGCCTGACCGCTCCAGACCGGAACGCTGACGTGGAAACAGGCTCCCTCGTCGGGCTCGGACACCACCCAGATGCGGCCGCCGTGCACCTCGGCGATGCGGCGGCACACCGACAGCCCCACGCCGTAGCCCGAGGCGGTGCCGGAGGTTTGGGGTAGACGCACCCGATCCAGAAAGATCCGCTGCTGCTCGGCCTTGGGGATCCCCGGGCCGCTGTCGCAGATGCTCACCTGCACCCATTGGTCGGTGCGGTGCAGCAGGGTCAGGTGCACCCGACCCCGATTGGGGGTGAACTTCAGGGCATTCTCCAGCAGGTTGAGCAGCACCTGGCGCATGCGCCGCTGGTCGGCGAACACATCGGGCAGGTCGGCGGGAATATCGGTGATCAGCTCCAGGTCGCGGCCTACCCACAGTTTTTCGAGCTCGAGGATCGCCTCGGCGGCCACCTTGCCGAGCGACAGACGCTGGGGGTTGAACAGGGCCTCCCAGCGGGTCGTGCCCACCTCCAGCAGATCCTTGGAGAGTTCCTGGATGTCGTCGAGGCGGCGGGTGAGCACGTCGCGGAAGCGGGGCTCGTCGATCTGGCCAAGGGTGTGGCTCTGCAGGGCGAGCTTGGCGGCGGTCAGCGGCGTGCGCAGTTCGTGGGCCACCATCCGCAGCAGCCGCTCCTGCACCCCCAGCCGCTCAATCAGGGTTTCGTTCTCCTGGCGGAGCACCAGGAGCTGGTCTTCCAGCTGCAGCTCCCGCCGGGTGCGGCTGCCATCGATCTCGGCGGGCCGCAGGCTCATGCCCAGGCTGGTCACCACCTCCATCTGCTGCCAGCGCGGCAGCCAGCTGCGCAGCTTCTGGGTGATCGCATTGCCGGCGATCACCTGCTTCGGCAGAGGGCCCAGCTTCACCAGGGCTGGGGTGGCCACCAGCCGATGCAGTTCCAGCAGTTCCGGTTGGCGGGCCGGGTCGGCCAGCTCCAGGCTCACCGTGAAGCGGCACTCCTTGCTCTTTAGGAACTGAATCAGGTTGCGCAGATCCGGGCTGGCCAGGTGGTGCTGGGTCGCAACCAGCAACAGCTTCAAGGTTTGACGCTCCGTCGCACGATCCGCTGCGGCGCTGTCTGTGACGACAGCGTCAGCCACGGCTTCATTGGTGGGTTGCTCGGCCTTCACGTGGTTCACCCTATGGGGATTTGGCCAGACCCGCCCAACCTCGCTATGACATAGGCAACCAATGCCGTGCGCCCAAGGGCCGGGATGTCATGAGCATGCTTTCGGATCTCCCCACCCCAGCGCGGCCGCGGATTCAGCTCGACAGCAACCTGCGTCGTTGGTTCGCCCGCAACCTCGGTTTATGGCGCTCGCGACGGTTGTATTTCTTTGACGACGGCGAGTCGCTGTGCGTCGACATGATGCTGCGCGTCGAAACCTTCAGCGAACCGGTGGAGGGCGATGCGGCCTACCGCTACACCTGGTGGCCGGAGCAGGAGTTCGAGTTTTTCGACAAGAAACCCCGTTTTGTGCCCACGGGCACCATGGAGGCCTACTTGTGCGGGCACCAGCTGCGGCGCAGCCGCGGCTACCTCTGCGGCACGCCCACCAAAACCCAGATCCGTCAGGTGGACGAGCACGAGCTGATTTTTGAGTCGCACTACCAGGAGTGGGACATCCTTGAGCACATTCGCCTGGTCGACCAGGACCGCTACCGCGCCCGCTCGATCTATTCCTGGAAGGACGGCGCGCTGGAGTTGGCCGAAACCCACCACGAAATCCGGGTCGAGGAGGCCGGGGCTGCGCTCCCGCACGACGCCCTGGCCTGATGCAGCAGCATGGCTGCATCTGCAGACACCCGTTTCCCCCTGTGATGTCCCGTCGTTCTGCTCCGTTGGCTGTCTCCTGGCTGGTGGCTCCGCTGTTGGTGCTGCCCCTGCTGCTGGCGCCGGCGGCGGCCCAGGCGGCCCCCGCCACGGAGGCGGACATGAACCTCTACACCCGCATCGCTGCGGTGAATGTCTGCATTGCCCGTGGGGCCGGCGTGCCCTTTGACAAGGCGGTGGGCATCGCCGGTGAAACCATCGCCCAGCTGATTCAGGGTCAGCACGACGGTGTGATCAGCCAGGTGGGAGCCAAGCCGCTCAGCCTCGACGACCTGCGCAAGGGCTCGATTAATTCCGCCGTGCTTGGGGCTGCTGAGATCTGCCCCAAGGAGGTGCCGGCCGACGTGATGGCCAAGGTGCAGGAGGCCCTTAAGCCTGCCCCGGCCGCCAAGCCCTCCCCCAGCAAGTAAGTCCCTATGGCTCTGGTGCGCCTCGCCGATTACCGCCCGGCGCCATTCCTGCTGGAGCGTTCCGACCTGACGGTGCAGCTGCAGGCGGATCACACCGAGGTGGCGGCCCGGCTGGCCTTCGTGCCCAACCCCGCTGCCCCGTCGCTTGAGGCCCCCTCACCAGAGCCCCTGGTGCTGCAGGGTGTGGATCTGGAGTTGCTGGAGTTGCGCCTCGATGGCGTGCCCGTGGCCCCGGAGGCCTACGCGCTCACGGCCGAACAGATGCGGATCGTCCATCCGCCCCAGCGCCCGTTTGTGTTGGAGAGTCGGGTGCGCATCCATCCGGAAACCAACAGCACCCTCGAAGGCCTTTATGTGAGCGGCGGCCTGTTCACCACCCAGTGCGAGGCCGAGGGCTTCCGCCGCATCACCTTCCACCCCGACCGCCCCGACCTGCTCAGCTGCTTCCGGGTGCGGATCGAGGCGGACCAGGCCAGCTGCCCGGTGCTGCTCAGCAACGGCAATTGCATTGAAACCGGCGAGCTGGCGGCGGGCAGGCATTACGCCATCTGGGACGATCCCTTCCCCAAGCCTTCCTACCTGTTCGCTCTGGTGGCAGGCCAGCTGGAGGAGGTGCGCGGCAGCTTCACCACCGCCAGCGGCCGCCAGGTGGCCCTGCGCATCCACGTGGAGCCGGGGGATGCGCCCTACACCGCCCATGCCATGGCCTCGCTGCAGCGCTCGATGGCCTGGGATGAGCAGCGCTACGGCCTCGAATACGACCTCGATGAGTTCAACATCGTGGCGGTGCGCCATTTCAACATGGGCGCGATGGAGAACAAGAGCCTCAATATCTTCAACTCCAAGCTGGTGCTTGCGGATGCCGAAACCGCCACCGATGGCGAGCTCGAGCGCATCGAGAGTGTGATCGCTCACGAGTATTTCCACAACTGGACCGGCAACCGCATCACCTGCCGCGACTGGTTTCAGCTGTCGCTCAAGGAAGGGTTGACGGTGTTCCGTGACCAGAGCTTCACGGAGGATCTCCACGGTGCGGCGTTGAACCGTATTGAAAATGTGGCGCTGCTGCGCAACACCCAGTTTCGTGAAGATGCGGGCCCAACGGCCCACCCCGTGCAGCCCGATGCCTATCAGGCGATCGACAACTTCTACACAACCACGATCTACGAAAAGGGATCGGAACTGATTCGTATGTTGCACACCCTGCTGGGTGAGGAGACGTTCATGCGGGGGATGGCTCTGTATGTGAGCCGTCATGACGGCACGGCCGCCACCTGCGAAGACTTCGTGCAGGCGATGCAGGACGCCGCCGGGCAGTCCTGGGCGTCGGACGCCCCGATCCCCTCCTTCGACTTCGCGCAGTTCCGCCGCTGGTATCACCAGGCCGGCACCCCCCGCGTGCACATCCAGCGTCACTGGGATGGGGAGGCCGGCGTGTTGGAGCTGCAGGTGGAGCAGCACACCCCGCCCACCCCCGGCCAAAGCGACAAACAGCCGCTGGTGATTCCCCTGGCCCTGGGTCTGGTTGGCCAGGGCGGTGAGCCCCTGCCGGTGCAGCTGGAGGGGGAGGCGTCGCCGCCTGGGCCCAGCGGCGATGGCACCCGCTTGGTGGTGATTGATCGGCCGCAGCAGACCCTGGTGTTGGTGGGCTTGCCGCGGCAGCACCATCCGCCGGCCCTGTCGCTGCTGCGTCGGTTTTCGGCGCCGGCGATCCTGGAGATGGGGCGACCCACCGGCGAGCTGGTGCACCTGCTCGCCGCCGATGCCGACCCCTTCGCCCGCTGGGATGCCGGCCAGGTGCTGCTGCGTCAGGCGGTGCTGGCCCGCGCTGCGGGTGCGGCCGATGCCCTGCTGGAGGAGGAGCTGATCGATGCCTTTGGCCGGATCCTGGCCGACCCATCGTTGTCGGAGGCCAGCCGCAGCGTGCTGATGGCGCTGCCAGGTCTGCCCGAGCTCGAGGATGCCGCCGCCACCGCCGGAGGCGAGCCCGATCCGCCGGCCCTGTTTGCGGCACTGATGGCCCTGCAGCAGCGTTTTGGTGCCGCCTTGGCCGAGCCGCTGGCGCTGGCCCTGGAGCGCTGCACCCCCCAATGGGGCCTGGCCTGGCCCGAGGGCAACGGCGACCGTCTGCTCACCGGCACGGTGTGGAGCTGGCGGGTGGCAGCTGGCGATTCGGCCGTCTGCGCGGCAGCGGCGGCGGCGGTGCGGGGCGCTTCGATGACCCTGGCCCGTGCCGGCCTGCGGGCCCTGCAGTGCCACCCCATCCCGGAGCGGCAGCAGGCGGTGGATGCCTTCTACCAGCGCTGGCAGGACAAGCCGGTGATCCTGGATGCCTGGTTTGCCCTGGAGGCTTCGGCGCCCTTTGCCGATGGTCTGGAGCGGGTGGCGCGGCTGCTGGAGCACCCCCGCTTCGATCCGGCCGCGCCCAATTCCGTGCGGGCCGTGCTGGGCGGCTTGGCGGGCAACGCGCCGGTGTTCCACGCCGCCGATGGCGCCGGCTACCGCTTCATGGCGGCGCGCATCGCCGAGCTCGATCAGCGCAACCCGATCACGGCCTCGCGCCTGGCCAAGGTGTTCAGCCGCTGGCAGAGCTACGGCCCGGCTCGCTCGGCGGCCATGCATGCCGCCCTCAAGCAGCTCGCTGCCGCTCCCCTCTCGCCCAACACCGGCGAGGTGGTGCAGCAGTGCCTGGGGAGCTAAGGCCGGCCGTTGAGGCTCTGGTGGAGCCGGCGGAAGGCGGCCTGGCGGTAGGTCGCCCCTTCGGTGCCGGCGTGGAGCCCCCACAGGCCTTCCCAATAGAAATAGATCACGCCGTGGCCGCGGCTGGCGGCCAGCTGGGTTTTCTGGGCCAGGGTGGCCATGTCGGGGGTGCGGCCGCCGAAGCCGGCCAGGATGCCGATCTCCACCGGCATGCCCCAGCTGCGCGCTTTCACCAGGGCCGGTTGGTTGAGGTCCTTCTCGAAGCCCTTCACTGAGTAGGCGTAGTTCTGCACCACCAGGTCGTCGATCAGCTCGCCCAGGGCCCAGAGCTCCCAGTCTTGGAGCCAGTGGTTGTAGGCGAAGCGGAAGGGGCCGGGCGACAGGCTGATGATCGTGCGCTTCGGCACCGATCCGGCCGGGGCGTCCAGTGTTTTCAGCTGGCCCCGCAGCTCCCGCAGCAGCCCGGTGAGCTGCTGGCGCCGCCAGCGCATCCAGGCCCGGTCGGTGTGGTTGTCCGGGGGCTCGCGGCCGGTGTCCTTGAGGAAGAGGGCGCGGCTGGTGGGGTCGTAGCCCAGCTCCACCGGCCAGGCGAAGTGGTCGTCGAGCTGGATCCCATCGACGCTGCAGCGCTGCACGATCTCGGTGATCAGGCCGAGGAAGCGCGCGCGCACGCCGGGGTGGGCGGGGTTGAGCCACACCATCGGCTTGCCGTGCATGGCCATTTCGCTGCTGCCATCGCGGCGTTGCAGCACCCACTCCGGGTTCTGGCGCACCACCGCGGCATCGGCCGGCTCCATCAGGCCGTATTCAAACCAGGGGATCACCTGCAGCCCGCGCCGGTGGGCGGCCTTGGTGAAGCGGCAGATCGGATCGAGGTTGGGGTTGGCCTTCTCCAGGGCCGGCTCCAGTGGCGCATGGCGGGAGCGGTGGAAGGTGGCCCCCCTGCTCCACACGTTGGGGTAAAGGGTGTTGAAGCCGGCGTCCGCCAGCTCCTTCACCGCCCGGTCGATCCGGGCAGTGTCGTAATAGAGGGGGCTGGGGCTGTTGGTGAGCCACACGCCGATGCGGCGCTGAGGGGTCTGCAGCGGTTGGGCCCGCAGCGGCTGGGCTGCGGCCCAGGGAAGGGTGAGCAGCACGCTCACCGCTGCAGGCAGCAGGGCCTTGAGCCGGGCGAAGCGGCGCAACCGGGCTGGTCGCGCCTGGGACATGGGTGTCAGCGGAACAGGTGTCAGCGGAACAGATTTCAGCGAAACATCGAGCTCACGGAGCTCTCATCGTGGATGCGCCAGATGGCTTCGCCCAGCATGTTGGCCACCGACAGCACCTGCAGCTGGGGGAAGCGGCCATGGTGGTTCTGGGGGATGCTGTTGGTGACGAGCACCTCTTCAAACAGGCCCGGCTCCGACATCCGCTCGATCGCCGGTGGTGAAAACACGGCATGGGTGGCGCCGGCCAGCACCCGGAGGGCGCCCCGCTCGCGCAGCAGCCTCGCGCCGGCGCAGATCGTGCCGCCGGTGTCGATCATGTCGTCGATCAGGATCGCCGTCTTGCCGGCCACATCGCCGATCACCGTGAGGCTTTCGGCCACGTTGTGGCCCGAGCGGCGCTTGTCGATGATCGCCAGGGGCGCATCGTTCATCTGCTTGGCGAAGGCCCGGGCCCGGGCCACACCGCCCACATCGGGAGACACCACCACCACCTCGCCGAGGTCGCGGGCGCGCAGGTAATCCACCAGCACCGGCGAGCCGTAGATGTGGTCGCAGGGGATGTCGAAATAACCCTGAATCTGGGCTGAGTGCAGATCCATGGCCAGCACCCGGTCCACCCCGCTCTTGGCCAGCAGGTTGGCCACCAGCTTGGCGGTGATCGATTCGCGCCCGGCGGTCTTGCGGTCGGCGCGGGCGTAGCCGTAATAGGGGATCACGGCGGTGATCTGACGGGCGGAGGCCCGTTTGCAGGCATCCACCATGATCAGCAGCTCCATCAGGTGGTCGTTCACCGGAGCGCAGGTGGGCTGGATCAGGAAGACGTCGCAGCCGCGGATCGATTCCTGGATCTGGATGTAGAGCTCGCCATCGGCGAAGCGCTTGATCACCCGCGGACCATCGGGAACGCCCAGGTAGGCGCCGATTTCGCGGGCGAGGGCCTGGTTGGCGGTGCCGCTGAACAGGCGCAGCCGGCGGGTGTCGTGAGTCGACTGGGTCGCGCTGCCTTGGGGCGCCACGCGATCAGCGGTCAAGAAACTGGTCACGGCGGGCGCAGACGCGTCGGCTGAAACCCGATCGTAGAAGCGTGCCCGCCCCGCTAGTGCAAACATCCATGACGCTTTCTCGGCCTGGTTTGCCGCAGTCGCTGGTGCTGGTGGCCGCTGGGCCCGCGGCAGCCGTCGTGGCGCTGCAGCACCAGCTGGGGCCCCAGCTGGCCACGGCCCTCGGCCTGGTCTGGTGTGCCCCCTTGGATCATCAGGAGCCCCAGCGCGCCCTGGCTGCTCTGGCCGAGCAGGAGCCGTGCCTGGTGCCTCTGCCGCTGGATCCCGGCTTGCCCCTCAACGGTGCCGGCCATTGGGCCGAGGCCCTTGGGGCCTGGCGCCAGCCTGTGTTGCTGCTGCTGGCGGGCGCGCAACTGGAGACGGGTCTGCCGGCGGCGATGGTGGCCCTGTTGCACCAGTGGCAGGTGCCGCTGGTGGGACTGGTGCAGGGCGATGGGGTCTGGGATCAGGAGGCCCGCCGCGGCGATGGTCTGCCCTGGTTGGGGGGGCTGGATCCTGCCACCGGTGAAACCGCAGCCCTGGCGGCCGCCCTGGCCCTGCGCTGGCGTCAGATCGCCGCGCATTGAGCTACGGAGCTACGGGGTTGCCGCTGGGAGGCCAGGGGCCTGCCACAGGGGACTCGGTGCGCTGCTGGCGATCTGGCGCAGGGGCTGTCCAGCTTTGCTGGGCGCGAGCGGCACGCTGGTGAATTCCACCGTTTCGCCGTGGCTCAGGCCGGCGGCCAGCAGGCTCAGAGTTTCCGGTTGGCTGAGGTTGGTGACGACGCCCTTGTTCTGGAGAGATTGGAGCAGTGAGGAGAGCCGCCCCAGTTGCTCCGGCAGTGCCATTTCCCGCAGCATGCTGCGCACCACCAGCTGGTGGTTGTCCTGGCGGCTGTCCTCCGGACGGGTGGGATCGCGGTAGCGCACCAGTTGTTCGACCGCGTTGCCCTTCAGCCGCTGCAGCCCACCCTGCAGATCGACCGAGAAGCGCTGGGTCTTGTCGTTGTAGCGCAGGGCCCGGGTGGGGTTGGCGGCGATGCTGCCCAGGCCATCCACCAGGCTGCGCAGGCTGGCGCGGCCGAGCACCAGATAGCGATCCGGCTCCCCGGTGTCCAGCCCCACCAGGCCGCGCACCCCATCGGCCGTGAGTGCGGCGCCGCCAAGGCGGTAGAGGCTGCCCAGGCTCTGGGGCCGTTTCTGGCCGGGTAGCTGCACTGCCAGGTTGGGCGGCAGGGTGAGCACCTGGAGCGGCCCCTGGGGGTTCACCCGCACCAGCAGCAGGGCATCGGCATTGGCCGGTCCGCGGGGGGCGGCTTGGTTGAGCGGATCGCCTGGCTGCTCGCTGTCGAGACCGATCACCAGCAGGGTGATGCTGCGACTCGGCGCCTTGCCCAGGTCGGCCGGGCTGAGCTGCTGCGCCGGTTGGGTGGCGCGATCGGGCTCGGGCCAGATCAGGCTGAGCAGCCCCAGGCCCGCGGCCAGTCCGGTGGCAGCCGCCCCCAGCCGCAGCAGGATGGGCCCAAGGAGCGGCTTGGGCTGGGCGGGACGAGGGGGCATCGGGGCTGGGCGGCAACCCACTTTGGCCTACCCCTGCCGGGCTTCCCCTGTTTGGACACCCTGGTTCGACCCCGCCTCTGTGGCCGGTACCCGATAAGTTGTGGCCTGGCTGATGGGACGAGGGAAATCCGCTGATGGCAGCACCGTCTTCGTTCAGCAGGTCTTCGTTCAGCAGGTCTTCGTTAACCGGCTCTTCGCATAGCGGCTCTTCCCCCGCGCCGGCGCCCCACGAGCGGGCCCGACCCCTGGCCAAGGGCAGCGTCTATCCCGCCAAGGATCTCTGCAGCCAATGCGGGCTGTGTGACAGCCGCTGGGTGGCCTACGTGAAGGACAGCTGCGCCTTCCTGAACCAGCGCTTTGAGGCGATGGAGGCCTCGGCCCACGGCCGCAGCCGCGACCTCGACAACGAGGACGAGCTCTACTTCGGCGTGCAGCAGCGCATGCTCACCGCCCGCCTGGACCAGCCGATCGATGGCGCCCAGTGGACCGGGATTGTCAGCCGTATCGGCGTGCGCGCCCTGGAAACGGGCCTGGTGGATGCGGTGCTGTGCGTGGGGCAGAGCAACGAGGATCGCTTCACGCCGGTGCCGCGGCTGGCCCGCACGCCAGAAGAGGTGCTTAGCGCCCGGGTGAACAAGCCCACCCTGTCGCCCAACCTGGAGGTGCTCGAGCAGTTGCCCGGCAGCGGCATCCGACGCCTGCTCGCCATCGGCGTGGGCTGTCAGATCCAGGCCCTGCGGGCCGTGCAGCCCACCCTGCCCCTCGACGCCCTCTACGTGCTGGGCCTGCCCTGCGTCGACAATGTCAGCCGGGCGGGCCTGCAGACCTTCCTGGAGAGCACCGTGAGCTCCCCGGACACGGTGGTGCACTACGAGTTCATGCAGGACTTCCGCATCCACTTCCGCCACAGCGACGGCCGCGAGGAAACGGTGCCCTTCTTCGGGCTCGACACGCCGAAGCTCAAGAACGTGTTCGCCCCGAGTTGCCTGAGCTGCTTCGACTACACCAACGCCGGCGCCGACCTGGTGGTGGGCTACATGGGCGCGACGTTTGGGCGCCAATGGCTCACGGTGCGCAACCCGAAGGGCCAGGTGCTGCTGGATCTGGTGGAGAGCGAGCTCGATGTGGCGCCGGTGACCAGCAGCGGCAACCGCCAGGCGGCGGTGCAGCAGGGCATCGAGGCCTACGACAAGGCCGTGAAGCTGCCCCTGTGGCTGGCCAACCTGATTGGCTGTGTGGTGGGGCGCCTGGGGCCGAAGGGCCTGGAATACGGCCGCTTCTCGATCGACTCCCACTTCACCCGCAACGCCTTGTGGCTGCGCCGCAATCACCCCGAGAAGGTGGCGGATCACATCCCGGCCTTTGCTCAGAAAATCATCAGCCGCTACCGGCTGCCTGAAGCGTGAGCCCCCCTCGTCGCCGCGCTGGCGTTTTGCTCCATCCCACGTCCCTGCCGGGGCCTGGGGGCTGCGGCGGCTTTGGCCAGCCTGCCCACGACTGGCTGGCGCTGCTGGGTCGCCATGGCATTGGGGTTTGGCAGCTGCTGCCCCTGGCCCCCACCGACACCACGGGTTCGCCCTACAGCTCCCCCAGCGGTTCGGCCCTCAACCCCTGGCTGCTCGACGCCGAAGCCCTGGTGCAGGCGGGCTTTTTGCAGCGCTCGGATCTCGAGGCGCTCCCCGGCGCCGCTGCCCGCAGCGGCCGGCTGGATCTGGCGCTGATGCCGGCTCGCAGCCGGGCGCTGGGTGAGGCCCTGGCCCGCCGCTGGCCGGCTCAGCCGGTGGAGCAGCAGCGCGCCTTCCTCCGCTGGCGCCGCCGCGAGCGCGGCTGGCTGCCCGACCACACCCTGTTCATGGTGATCCGCCGGCTCCAGGGCGGTCAGCCCTGGTGGCAGTGGCCGGCTCCCCTGGCCCGCCGCCGCCGTTCCGCCCTGCGCCGCATCGCCCGGGAGCAGGCCGGCTGGCTGCTGGAGGAGGAGCTGCTGCAGTGGCAGTTGCAGCGCCAGTGGCAGCAGCTGCGCCAGCAGGCCGAGCGTGCCGGCGTGCAGCTGCTCGGTGATCTGCCCTTCTACGTGGCCCACGACAGCGCCGACGTGTGGGCCCACCGCGCCCTGTTTTCCCTGCGCGCCGATGGCAGCCTCACCTCCCAGAGCGGGGTGCCGCCCGACTATTTCTCCGCCACCGGCCAGCTCTGGGGCACGCCGGTCTACCGCTGGCCGGTGCACCTGCTCAGCGGCTTCCGCTGGTGGCTGGCTCGCCTGAATCGTCAATTTGAGCTGTTCGATCGGCTGCGGCTCGACCACTTCCGCGCCCTGCAGGCCTTCTGGAGCGTGCCCGGCGATGCCCCCACCGCTGAACATGGCCGCTGGCGCTGGTTTCCGGGCTGGCCGTTGTTGGCGCTGCTGTGGCTGCGGCGCGGCCTGCGCCTACCCCTGATCGCTGAAGACCTGGGCGTGATCACCCCGGCGGTGGAAGCCCTGCGCGATGGCTTCAGGCTGCCGGGCATGAAGATCCTGCAGTTCGCCTTCGATGGCGACCCTGCCAATCCTTACCTGCCTGCCAACATCCGCGGCCGCCGCTGGGTGGTGTATACCGGCACCCACGACAACGCCACCAGTGTGGGCTGGTGGCAGAGCCTCGATGAGGGTGGTCGGCGGCGGGTGGCCGAGGCGGTGGGAGCGCCGATCACCGCTCCAGCCTGGCAGCTGCTCGAGCTGGCTCTGGCCAGCTCCGCCGATCTGGCGGTGGCGCCCCTCCAGGATCTGCTCGAGCTCGACGACCGGGCCCGCTTCAACACCCCTGGCACCAGCTCCGGCAACTGGACCTGGCGCCTCGAGCAGCCCGTCTCCAGCCTGGGTGGGGCCCTTCAGGGCTATGGCGCCATGGCGGCCCGCTACGGCCGAGCAACCTCTTAGGGCCTGGGCTTAAGGCCAGGCAAAGCTGCCGGGCTGCCCCTTCACGGGCTGGAGTGGTGCCCCATTCCAGCTCAGTCGATCGCCGGGGGCGGGGGGTGGCTGCATCTGCAAACGGAAACCGCCGCTGAGGGGCAGGCTGAGGCTGCCGCTGGCGTTGCGCAGGCTGGTGCGCACCCCGCTGGCGCTCTCCAGATTGAGCTGGCTGGGCTGGCTCAGCTCCAGCTCCAGCAGCCCTGAGCGAAGCGTGGGTGAGGGTTTGGTGCGCCGCAACTGGCTGACCCCCTGCCCTCGGGCGGCCAGCTCCAGGGGCCGCAGCTCGGGATAGAGCATCAGCAAGGCCTGTTCGGGCCGCGGCGGCTTGGCCTGCTCCTGCGCCGGCAGAGGCGGAATCGGCCGCACCGCCAGCAGACCCCGCAGGGCCAGCTGCTGTTGCTGCAGGTTCAGCGCGTACACCAGCCCCAGGGTGAGCACGCCGTAGAGGAGCGTGCCCTGCCAGGTGGTGAACACATCGATGGAGCCCGGCGTGAAGCGTCGCAGCAGCGGTTGCCGCCGCTGGTCCTGGGGCAGCCGTTCGCTGTCGGGCAGCACCGGCTCCAGGCTGCCGGCGGGCAGGTCGAGGTGCCGCTCGATCAGCGGCACCATGGTGCGCAGGTAGGTGGCCTCCGGCAGCCGGTCGCGCCAGCCCCGCTCGAGGGCCTCCAGCACCGCCGTGCTGATGCGGGTGTCCAGTGCCAATTGCCGCAGGGTCAGACCGCGCTCCTCCCGCCGCTGCCGCAGCTTCTGCCCAACCGCCAGTAGCGGATCGGCCGGCGGCTCCGCCGCAGCGTTGGCGGCCGGCAGGGGATCCCGCCGCCACCAGCGGCCGAGGCGGCCCCGCGGGCGCTTGGGTGGCAGCTGGGGGGTGCGGGTCAGGGCTGGGTCGTCAGTGCGGCCCATTCTTGGCGATCGAGGCGCCGCCAGCGCCCCTCCGGCAGATCTCCCAACAGCAGGGGGCCGATCGCCACCCGCTGCAGATCCCGCACCGGATGGCCCAGTAGGGCTGCGGTGCGCCGGATCTGGCGGTTGCGTCCCTCCCCCATCTCCAGCTCCAGTTCCGTGGTCTGGGGTGTGCGCCCCAGCACCTGCAGCCCCACCGCTTGGCTGGCCCGGCCGTCGAGGGGCACGCCGGCGGCCCAGCGTTGCAGCGTTGGGGCATCGGGCCGGCCCTGCACCCACACCCGGTAGGTCTTGCGGTGGCCGTAGCGGGGGTGGGTGAGCCGCAGGGTGAGGTCGCCCTGGTTGCTGAGCAGCAGGGCGCCGCGGCTTTCGGCGTCGAGGCGCCCCACCGGGTGCAGCCCGCAGCCGTTCTGCAGGTTGGCGGGCAGTAGATCGAGCACCGTGGGACGCCCTTCGGGGTCATGGCAGCTGCACACCACCCCGGCCGGTTTGTTGACCAGCAGCAGCAGGGGCTCTGGCCGGCTGGCCAGGGGCTGGCCCCGCACGCTGATCCGGTCGTGGGCGGGGTCGGCCTGATCCCCCAGCTGGGCCACCGTGCCGTTCACCTGCACCAACCCCTGCCGCAACAGGGTTTCGGCCTGGCGCCTGGAGCACAGCCCGGCGGCGGCCATCAGTTTCTGGAGCCGTTCAGGGGCCATGTCCCCCATGCTGCCTCCTGATAAAGAATGGTAGGTTTACGAAACAAAAGCATTTCGCAATTCCGGCACTCATGCCCTCCCTGCCCGTTCTCGGCTCCAGTTCAGGTTCGGACGGCTCTTCGGCCCAGGGTGGCGGCGACCTGGTGCGGAGCTACCTGCGGGACATCGGCCGGGTGCCGCTGCTGAGTCACGAGCAGGAGATCACGCTGGGCCGTCAGGTGCAGGAGCTGGTGGCGCTGGAGGAGCTGGAGGGTGA
>VGQC01000024.1 GCA_016882385.1 Cyanobacteria bacterium M_DeepCast_100m_m1_067
ATCACCGGAAGCAAGCATGCCAGGACCCAGATTTGAACTGGGGACACGGCGATTTTCAATCGCCTGCTCTACCAACTGAGCTATCCCGGCCCGTCGCCTAAGCGACTTGGCGATCTTAGATCACGGCCCTTCGGTGGGGTGCGCCCCAGGCAGGCCATCCCCACCACCAGCCAGCCCTGCTCCCCGAGGGCCGTGGCGGCAGCACAGGCGGTGGCCCCTGTGGTGAGGATGTCGTCGATCAGCAGCACCGGGGTCCGCGTGTTCCCTGGCCGCTCTGGGGACGGCACAGCGTTGAAAGCCCCGGCCTGGTTGGCCCAGCGCAGGTCGCGGTCCAGGTGGTGCTGGCCCAGCACCGGCCGACTGCGTTTCAGCAGCTGGGCTGGGCGCCACCGGAGCTGCCAGGCCAGGGAGCGCACCAGCAGGCCTGGCAGGGGATTGGCCCGTTTTTTCCAGCTGGGGATGGGCACCAGCAGGGGTGGTGTGGTCCATGGTTCTGCCCGCAGGCCCGCGGCCAGGTTCTGGACCAAGGCTCCGATCAGCGGCCCCTGGGGGGATTGGCGCAGCTGAAGCAGCTGGCGCCGCAGCCGATCCTGGTAAAGGCCCGCGGCCCGCCAGGGAAGTGGGCTCGTCCCGTGGATCCCACCTGGGGCCAATTCCGCCTGCAGATCGGGGGCCAGGCGTGGCGGTGCGGCCAGCCACTGCAGGGGGAGGAGCTGCAGCAGGTCCTGGAGCAGGGGCGTTGGGCTGGCGCTGGAGGCAGCCATGGCTCAGGGAAGGCGGCAATGGCTCCAGGGTTCCCACTGCAGCCCAAGCCCCTACTGGGGCAGGCTGCGCAGCATCGCCACCAGGGTGCGGTGAGCATCTTCGCTGTCGCTGAGGGGATGGTCGAAGGCGACGGCAACGGGCTGACCATCCACCTCGAGCTCCATGGCCTCGGCGGTCACCGCCACCATGCGCGCCGCGCTGGCTGCCTCGATGCCGCCGTAGTGACGGGCGTAGGCCAGCACCGCTTCGGCATGGTCGTCGTTCATGTGTTTGCAGATCCGATCACTCACGGCGGGGGTGAGGGGGTCGGCAGCCATGGCGCAGTGCAGCGGGGGGACGGGGCGGATTCTGGCGTCAGCCGGCGCCGAAACGCTGCCAGAGCAGCAGGCCGAGACGGATCGCACTGAAGCCCACGTAGCCGGCCAGCACCACGAAGAGCCCCATGGCGATCACGGAGCGCAGGCGTTCATTCATGGTTGGAGGAGGGAGGAAGCCGCCAGTCTGGCCATGCCGAGGGCGGCGGAAAGGCCAGGACGATTCAGCACCGGTATCCCCAGAAGCTGCTGCCGTAGCCGCCGCCATTGGGGATTGCGGGCCCCGCCCCCCAGGGTGATCACCCGGCGCAGGGCTGGCGCGCCGGCCTGGTGCAGCCGCTGCCAGCCCTCCCGCTCGATCGCCGTGAGCCCCTCGAGCAGGGCCTGCACATAGCGCGCATCACTGATGGGCCTGGGCTCCAGAATCGGCTCCAGCTCAGGATCGTCCACGGGAAAGCGTTCCCCGCGCGCTGGCAGGGGGCGCAGCGTCAGGCCGCTGGGCTGGTGAGGGTCAATCTGGCGGCTCAGGGCGGCGATCTGGTCGTCACAGAAGAAGCGGCGCAGGATGCCGGCCCCGGCATTGGAGGCGCCCCCCACCAGCCAGCGTCCGTTCACCCGGTGGCAGCTGATCCCTGCTCCTTCGATCGGCACTGGACTGAACTGTTTCAGCACCAGGCTGGTGCCCAGCACGGTGATGCCATCACCGCTCTGGGGCTCTGCGGCCAGCACGCCGGCATTGGCGTCGGTGCTGCCAGCCACCACATGGGCGTCACTGGGCAGCCCCAGTTGGGCCGCCACCTCAGCGGTGAGGGTCCCCAGCACCGTTCCACTGCGGCACACCTCCGGCAGGGCTGGCGCCCAGGGCTGCTCGCCGATGGTCCCAGCCCAGGCTTGGCATTGCAGGTTCCAGCCCAGGCGCAGGTTGTTGCCCTCCTCCCCCCAGCGCCAGTCGCCCAGGAGCCAGCCCATCAGCCAGTCGGCCTGGTGGCGCAGCAGCCAGGGCCCGCTCTCCGCGGCTTGGGCCGCCGCCGCCAGCAGGTGCAGGGCCCGGGCCAGGCTGCCGCTGGCGCTGCAGGCGGGGCCACGCTCGGCCAGGGCCGCTGCAGCGGCGGCCTGCTCCCTGCAGGCCTGGTGATACGGAAGGGCCAGGCCGAGGGGGCCGGGGCCGGGTTCGCCGTTGGGGCTGCAGAGCAGCAGGGTGCCGGAGGTGCCGTCGATGGCGATGGCACCGACCCGGCGGCGCAGCTCTTCTGGCAGGCGAGCGCAGAGCGCCCCCAGGCCGCTCACCCAGCCCCAGGGATCGTCGAGGCTGCTGGGGTACGGGCTGGCCTCCTCAACCAGGCGTGGACCGCCCGGCGCCACCAGGGCGATGCGCAGACCACTGCTGCCGAGATCGATGCCCAGCCCCAGTTCGCCCATGGGCCGCCCGATCGGTGGCGTCAGACGGCCACGCGTGCGGCGGTGGCCTGCTGGAGCGTCTTGGCGACGGCATCCACGTTTTCCCAGGGCAGGTTGAGGTCGCTGCGGCCGAAGTGGCCGTAGGCGGCCACGTCCTGGTAGAAACGCCCGCCCCGTTGCTGGGGCAGGTTGCGCAGGCCGAAGATCTCAATAATGGCGCCTGGGCGCAGGTCGAAATGCTCCTGCACCAGGGCCGTGAGGTCGGCGTTGCTGATGGCACCGGTGCCGAAGCTCTCCACCAGGATGCTCACGGGCTTGGCCACGCCGATGGCGTAGCTCAGCTGCACTTCCACCTTGCGGGCCAGGCCGGCGGCCACCAGGGCCTTGGCCACGTAGCGGGCGGCATAGGCGGCGGAGCGGTCCACCTTGGTGGGGTCCTTGCCGGAGAAGGCGCCGCCGCCGTGGCGGGCATAGCCGCCGTAGGTGTCCACGATGATCTTGCGGCCGGTGAGGCCGGCATCCCCCTGGGGACCGCCCACCACGAACTTGCCGGTGGGGTTCACCAGGAAGCGGGTGTGCTCCTTGGAGGGCTTGAGATCCAGATCGGCGGTGGCGGGTTCCACCACGTGGCTCCAGAGGTCGGCAGCGATGCGCTCGCGCAGGGCCTTCTCCTCACTCACCCCGTCGATGTCAGCGGTGTGCTGGGTGGAAATCAGGATGGTGTCGATCGCCACCGGCACGTCGTTTTCGTAGACGACGCTCACCTGGGTCTTGCCGTCAGGCAGCAGGTAGCCAAGCGTGCCGTTGTGGCGCACTTCCGCCAGACGCCGCGCCAGCCGGTGGGCCAGGCTGATCGGCAGGGGCATCAGCTCCGGCGTCTCGTTGCAGGCGTAGCCAAACATGATCCCCTGGTCGCCGGCCCCCACCAGATCCAGCGGGTCACCGTCGTGGTCGTCGGCCTCGTTCACCCCCTGGGCGATGTCGGGCGATTGTTGATCGAGGGCCACCAGCACCGCGCAGCTGTGGGCATCGAAGCCACCGGCGCGCGCGCCGCTGTAGCCGATCTGGTTGATCACGCCCCGCACCAGGGTGTTGAAGTCGACCCGGGCGTTGGTGGTGACTTCGCCGGTGATCAGGCAGAGGCCCGTGTTCACCACGGTTTCGCAGGCCACCCGTGAGGCCGGATCCTGGGCGAGTAGGGCGTCGAGTACCGCATCGCTTACCTGGTCGCAGATCTTGTCGGGGTGGCCTTCGGTGACCGATTCGGAGGTGAAAACGTAGCGGCTCATCCGGCCTTGATCAAAGTGGGGCCAGCCTATGCGCTCGTTGTCTGGACCTTCAGCTCATTCCAATGGCTGAGGCAAGGGAAGCTGGGATCGAGCGGTGGGGCGATGGTCCAGCCCGCCCCATAGCCGAGCACAACCGGCACCCCCGCTTGCCGGGCCATGCGCAGGTCGCTGTTGGCATCGCCGATCAGGGCGCAGCGCTCCACCGCCACGCCGAGCGCGGCGCAGAGGGCTTGCACCGCGGCCGGGTCGGGCTTGCGGGGGCTGTGGTCGGCGCTCCAGAACCCCTGAAAACGGGAGCTGAGCTCCTGACTGGCCAGAAACGCCTCGATGCCGGGGCTGTCGTCGTTGCTGATCACCGCGCAGGCCACCGCGGCCTCGCTTAGGGCCTCCACCAGGGTGTGCAGCCCGTCGGTGGCGATCGGCCGATGCTGGCTGCTCTGCCCATGCAGGCCATCGGTGGCCGCGAAGATGGCTTCGCTGAGCTCGAGCGCCTCGGGCCAGCCCAGCCCAACCAAGGCAAGAGCTGTGGCGGTGGAGATCAGGTTGTGGGCTCGGGATCCGACGGCCGTGGCGCCAGCGGGGTGGATGGCCTGCTCGGTCAGGCCGTAGGCCCGCTGCAGCAGGTCGGCCAGCTCGTCGCCCCTGCTGGCTGACAGCTCCGGGTGGCGTTGCTCCAGCAACGTGCGGGCATGAAAAACCCTGGCCGAGGCCAGGGCGTGGAGCATGGGCTCACTGATCGAGAGGGTGCCGTCCTTGTCGAACAACACCGCGTCAATCCGGAGGGGATGGCCGTTGGCATCAGCCAGGAGTTGACCCCGCAGAAGCAACTGTGCCATGGGCGCCTCCGGGGCCGCTGGGCCCTCAGTCGAGGGTGACGCCCATCGGCTCGTTGTCTTCGGCCTGCTCCAGCAGCATCTGCTTGTAGCGGGCGGCCATCTCCTCCGCTTTCTCGAACACCTTTTGGGGGTCGGTGAGCATGTCGCCGGGTTCGGGCTCGAGGGCCTTGGTGGAGAGGGAGATGCGGCCCCGCTCGGCATCGAGGTCGATGATCATCACCTTCATCTGGTCGTTGACATTGAGCACCGTGTGCGGTGTTTCGATGTGCTCGTGGCTGATCTCGGAGATGTGCAGCAGGCCGCTGACGCCACCGATGTCGATGAAGGCGCCGTAGGGCTTGATGCCACGCACGGTGCCCAGCACCACTTCGCCCACTTCGAGGCGATTCATCTTGCGCTCCACCAGGGCGCGGCGATGGCTGAGCACCAGGCGGTTGCGCTCCTCATCCACCTCCAGAAACTTGAGCGGCAGGAAGTCGGCCACCAGCTCTTCCTTGACCTTGCGGGTGCTGATGTGGCTGCCGGGGATGAAGCCGCGCAGACCTTCCACGCGCACCAGGGCACCACCGCGGTTGGTGGCAAACACTTCGCTGTAGATGGTCGCGTCTTCCTTCTGCAGCTGACGCACTCGCTCCCAGGCCCGCTGGTACTCAATGCGGCGAATGGAGAGCGAGAGCTGGCCGTCCTCGTTCTCCTCACTCATGATGAAGAACTCCCGGATCTCCCCGGGCTGGAGCACGTCGCTCAGGCCCTCAACCCGGTTGATCGACACCTCCTGCAGGGGCATGAAGGCGGCTGTCTTGGCGCCGATGTCGATCATGGCGCCCTTCGACTCGAGGGCAAACACGGTGCCGTTAACGACGTCGCCGGGCTTGAAGTTGTAGTCGTACTTGCTCAGCAGCGACGCAAATTCATCGAGCGTGAAGCCCACGCCATCGACGTCGTTGCGGGATGCGGCTCGGCTGCTGGGGTCGTCGGCGGTGGGAACCTCTTCCGGAATGGCCAGGTCGAGATCGTCGGCCGTCTCAGCGGCGAGATCGAGGTCGGCCTCGGCACTGAGAGCGTCGCTGCTGAGCGATGGCGTGCTGAGCGCTTCAGTGGTGGCGTCGGAAGGGGTCAAGGTCATGGAAGGGTGGCGGCCTGCCGAGGGCAGTGCGAAGGATGGGACGATCTGCCCGCCAGCAGACACAGTCCAATCCAGCACTGTACCAACGAGAGGAGCCCGGGTTGGCGACGGGGTCAGCCGATGGCCGCCAGGCTCGGCTGACCCCGTAGGCGGCCACCGCTGCGTTTGTGGAGGCCCTCAAGGGTGGCGACAAAGTCGCTGATCCCCTGGAATTGCCGATACACCGACGCGAAGCGGACGTAGGCCACTTCGCTCATCTCACTGAGATGTTGCAGAACCAGCTCGCCAATTTCGCCACTGGTTACCTCGCGACCGCTGCGCTGTTGCAGCTGCAGCTCGATTTCGTCGACCACCCCTTCCAGTCGGGCGGGCTCAAGGCCGGTTTTTTCGCAGGCCCGCAGCACACCATGCAGCAATTTGGCCCGGTTGAAGGTTTCCCGGCTGCAGTTGCGCTTCACCACGGTGATGGGCACCGTTTCCACCCGTTCATAGGTGGTGAAACGAAATTCGCAGTTGAGGCATTCACGCCGCCGTCGCACGCTGCGCCCGCTGTCGGCTGCTCGAGATTCGAGCACCCGGCTATCGGTGTGTTGGCAAGAGGGGCATTGCATCCCCGAACGTCCGGCGTGTTTCTCAAGTTTAGACAGCCTTTTTTCATTTGGAAAGGCCTGCTTTTCTATTTGCGGCAACAAAAAAGCCCCTGCCGGGGCAGGGGCTTGGCGCAGGGATGGCCAACTATTTGCCGATCTTCGGGGGATCGCGAAAGGCGATGGCAAAGAAAAGCGTGGAAATGGCCAGAGCCAGGATCAGGATGTAAGCGAAGCTTTCCATGGATGTCCTCGGGGGTTCTGGCGGTCAGCTGAGGGTCGTCGTGCCGGCAGGGGGCACATAGCCCTCTGGCAGACGACGGGTGGACTTGTCGCCCAGTTTCTGGAACAGACCGAATTCCACCTGCTCACCCAGATCCGGATCAATGCCGGCGAACACATCCCGGTAGAGGGTGCGGGCACCGTGCCAGATGTGGCCGAAGAAGAACAGCAACGCGAAGGTGGCGTGGCCGAAGGTGAACCAGCCGCGGGGTGAGCTGCGGAAGGTGCCGTCCGAGTGGTAGGTCTCGCGATCGAACTCGAAGGCTTCACCCAGCTGGGCCTTGCGGGCCAGCCGCTTGACGTCGGCGGGATCGGTGAAGGTCTGACCGTTTAGAGCACCGCCATAGACGGTGGCGGTGACGCCCGTTTGCTCGAAGGAGTACTTGGCTTCAGCCCGACGGAAGGGGATGTCGGCTCGCACGATGCCTTCTTGGTCCTGGAGAACAACAGGGAAGTTCTCAAAGAAGTTGGGCAGACGACGCACTTCCAGGTCGCGGCCGTCCTTATCGGTGAAGGAGATGTGGCCGATCCAGCTTGTGGGCAGGCCATCACCATTCACCATCGGGCCGACGCGGAACAGGCCGCCCTTGGCAGGGCTGTTGCCCACGTAGTCGAAGAAGGCGAGTTTCTCAGGAATCGAGGCGTAGGCCTGCTCCTTGGTGGCGCCGTTGTCGAGGGCTGTTTGCACGCGGCGGTTGATTTCCGCCTTGAAATAGCCCTGGTCCCACTGGTAGCGGGTGGGGCCGAACAGCTCGATCGGGGTGGCGGCAGCGCCGTACCACATCGTGCCGGCCACGATGAAGGCAGCAAAGAAAACTGCGGCGATGGCCGAGGCCAGCACGGTTTCGATGTTGCCCATGCGCAGGGCCTTGTAAAGGCGCTCCGGCGGACGGGTTGTGATGTGGAAGATGCCGGCAATGATGCCGACGATGCCGGCGGCGATGTGGTGAGCCACGATGCCGCCAGGATTGAAGGGGTTAAAGCCCTCAGGCCCCCACGAGGGCTGCACCGGCTCTAAGTGGCCGGTGATTCCATAGGGGTCGCTCACCCACATGCCTGGGCCGAACACACCGGTGAGGTGGAAGGCGCCGAAGCCGAAGCAGGCGAGGCCGGCGAGCAGCAGGTGGATGCCAAAGATCTTGGGCAGGTCGAGGGCCGGCTCCCCGGTGCGGGGGTCTTGCCAGATCTCGAGATCCCAATAAGTCCAGTGCCAGATGGCGGCCAGGAAGAGCAGGCCGCTGAAAATGATGTGGGCAGCAGCCACACCTTCGAAACTCCAGAAGCCGGGGTCGACTCCGGTTTCTCCGGTGATGCTCCAGCCACCCCAGCTGCCGGTCACGCCGAGACGGGCCATGAAGGGCATGACAAACATGCCCTGGCGCCACATCGGGTTGAGCACCGGGTCGGAGGGGTCAAAGATGGCGAGCTCATAGAGCGCCATGGAGCCGGCCCAGCCGGCAACCAAGGCGGTGTGCATGAGGTGCACGGCGAGCAGTCGGCCCGGGTCGTTGATCACGACCGTGTGCACCCGATACCAGGGCAATCCCATGGGGGGTAGTTCTGGGTGGGTTGGGCGATCGTAAGGGGAGCCCAGGCCACCGCGCGGCCGAGGTAACGGACCGCAACGGCCTGACCCACAATGGAGGTCGTAGCAGCTCGTTTCCCATGCCCGTCATCCGGTTTGTGCGCGAGGGACGTGACGTGGAGTGCTACCCCGGTGAAAACCTGCGGGAGGTGGCGCTGCGCGAGGGCATTCAGCTCTATGGGCTGAAGGGAACCCTGGGCAACTGTGGGGGGTGCGGCCAGTGCATCACTTGTTTTGTGGCCATTCCAGAGGGAACCGGCAGCCAGGTGCTGAGCGGCCGCACCCCCGTGGAAGACCAAAAGCTGAGGCGGCGGTCCCAGAACTGGCGCCTCGCCTGCCAAGCCCAGGTGCAGGACTCGTTGCTGGTGCTGACACGGCCCCAGGTGGGGTTGGCGGATCAGGAGGCTCTGGTGGAGGCGGCTCTGGCCCGGCCGCTGCCCCCAGGCCCCACAGCCTGGCCTGCTCCACCGGAGCTGGAAGAAGACGATCGGGAGCCGGAGGAGGAGGAGCCAACCGCAACGAGCGATGAAGCCTCCTGAAACCCGCCCATTTGGCGGTGATACCCTCCCAGAACTTCCCCTTCAGCCATGGAAACCAACGATCTCGGCTTTGTTGCCAGCCTGCTGTTCGTGTTGGTTCCCGCGGTCTTTTTGATCATCCTGTACATCCAGACCAACAGCCGTCAGGGGGGCTGATCCCAGGGGCTTGGGGCCTTAGCCGCGTCCCTCCGGTTCACGCACCAGCAGCACCGGTGCCGGGGCGTGCACCCGGATGTAGTCACTCACCGAGCTGCCCAGCAAGCGGTCGATGTCGACAAGCCCCCGGGCCACAACGGGGCGTCGGTCCTGGGAGGCGATCACCAGGAGGTCGGCCTTGAGGTCGTCGGCGGCAGCGCACACGGTGCGGCCCACATCCCCGTTGCGATGAAGGGCTTTCAGTTCCACGCCGTAGCCCCGGGCGCGTTGGGTTGCCTTCTCCAGTACCTCGTCGGCTGGCGATTTGCCCCCACGGGAGGGGGTGATGTCCTGGCGGGTGACATGCACCCCGGTGAGGCTGCCCCCGGGGATCTCGCGCACCAGTTCACAGGCCAGCTTGAGGGCGTCATCCCCGACGCCGGTGCCGTCGATGGTCACCATCACCCGGTTGATGTGGCGGATGTAGAGGTCGTCGCGCACCAGCAGCATCGGCCGGGTTGAGAGCTGGAAGACGTATTGGCTGGCACTGTTGCTGAGGATGGCCTGCAGCCGGTTCATGCCGCGGGAGCCCATCACGATAAGGTCGCTGTTGAGCTCATCGGCCACCTTCAGCACCGTTTGCTTCGTGTCGCCCTGGCGAATGATCGTGTTCACGTCGCTGGGGTTCAGCCCCAGGCGCTGCACTGCTTCTGCGGCGATCGCGGCGGCGTTCTGGGAGTGTTCGATGAAGCTCTCACCCGCCTGCTCAGGCACCACATGCAACAGGTTGATCCGGGCCTGGCGAACGGCGGGGATGTCGCGCAGCATGCGCACCATCTCTTCCACATGGCCCTTGCCGGAATCGGCGATTAGAACGTTGCGAAACACGGGGACGACTCAATGAAGCAGGCTCCCCGCAAGCCTATGGCCGATCCCTGGAGCCCAGGCATCTGCTCTGCAGACCGTGATGGACAGGCAGCGCTGCGGGGGGTCCAGCCATGACGGGTGCTGCCAGTTGGTTGCTGGAACGGCGGGTGCTGCCCCAGCACACCGATCACGCCGGCGTGATGTGGCATGGCGCCTACCTGACCTGGCTTGAGGAGGCTCGGGTGGAGGCCCTGGCGGCTGCGGGGCTGGCCTACAGCGATCTCTCGGCCCAGGGGCTGGAGTTGCCGGTGGTGCGGTTGAGCATCGATTACAAGCAGGCCCTGCTCCACGGCGATCTGGTGCAGATCTGGAGTGAGGTGCTGCCGCGTCGTGGTTTGAAGTTGCCCTGGCGCAGCCGGTTTGTGGCGGCGGATGGGGGTGTGGCCGCCGAGGCGCAGGTGGACCTGGTGCTGGTGGCCGGGGTGGCCGGCTCGGACCAGCGCCGGTTGTTGCGCCGGCTGCCGGCAGATTTGGAGGCCGCGGTGGCAGCCCTGGTGCGCGGCCCGCTCTAGGATCAGTACATCTGTACTGAAGGCGGTATGGCGGGACGGGGTCGGGCTCGGGCTCGTGGGCTGGAGCTGGGGCTGGGGCTGCTGCGGGCGGCCGATCGCCAAGGCTGGAATCGGGAGCAGCGTCTCTGGTGGTTGTTGTGGTCGGGGTGTCCGGGTATCGGCTTGAGCCGATTAATGGCCATCCGCGACAGCTTCTGCGGCTGGGCGGCGGCCTGGGCCTCGCCGCCGGAGGCCTTTGCGGCCCTGGCGGGATTGGGCCCCGCCAGCTGCCGTCGGTTGGAGCGCTACCGCACCCACTGGGGGCCTGATCCCCTGCCCCGCTTGGCCCACCAGCTCCACGGCGGCAGGCGGGTGGTGCTGCCCGCCGATCCCGCCTTCCCGCCAGCATTGCTCGACTTGGAACGCCCGCCCCTGCGGCTGCATTGGAGCGGGCGTGGCTGGCTGTGGCCGCTGTTGCATCGCCGGCAGGCCATCGCTGTGGTGGGCACCCGCCGGCCTTCCCGCCATGGCGAAGCCATGGCGGAGGCGATCGGTGCGGCCCTGGCCCAGGCCGGCTGGCCGGTGGTGAGTGGCCTGGCGGAGGGGATTGATGGGGCGGTGCATCGGGGATGCCTGGCCCACGGGGGCCGGCCCGTGGCGGTGCTGGGCACCCCGTTGGAGCGGGTGTATCCGCGCCATCACGAGGCTCTCCAGGCCGAGGTGGCCGCTGAAGGGTTGTTGGTGAGTGAGTTGCCCGCCGGCACCGCGGTGCAGGCCGGCCATTTCGCGGCGCGCAATCGTCTTCAGGTGGGGCTCGCCCAGGCCGTGGTTGTGGTGGAGTGCCCGCTGCGCAGCGGCGCCCTGCATTCGGCCACCCTGGCGATGCGCCAGGAGTTGCCGCTGTGGGTGGTGCCAGCTGATGCCGGCAAAGCCTCAGCAGCGGGCAGCAATCGGCTGCTCGCCCAAGACGCCACGGTGCTGCTGGAGCCCGCCGATCTGATCCGCCAGCTCGGTCCGGGCCCTCTGGCCCCGGCCGATGCACGCCCTCCGTCGCAGGCGCAGGCTCTGGCCACGGTGGATCCGGCGCTGGTCTCGGCTCTGGGGCGCGGCGCCTCTCTAGAGCAGCTTTGCCTTGCTCTCGATCAGCCTGCGGCCGTGCTGGCCGCCCGCCTGCTCGCCCTCGAGCTGCGGGGGCAGGTGCGAGCTGAGCCGGGCCTGTGTTGGCGCCCGATTTAGCCTCGATCCATGCAGCAGGAGCAGCTCAGCGGGGAGCAGTGGTTGGCCTGGCGGCGGCGGCAACTGGCCCAGGGGGGCAGTCCCGCCGCTTTCGATTGGCTGGTGGATCTGGCCGGTGGTCTCTCCTGGCCGCAGCAGCAACAGCTGCGGCTTCATCCCCAGCAACCGGTGCGGCTCACCTGTGGGCTGTTGCGGCTCGAGGCCCTCTGGCAACGCCATCTCGCCACCGCTGAGCCCCTGCAATATCTGGTGGGCTGTTGTCCGTGGCGGGATCTGGAGCTTGCCGTCGCTCCTGGCGTGCTGATTCCGCGGCAGGAAACCGAGCTGCTGGTGGAGCTGGCCCTGGCGCTGGCCCCGGCCTGCCCGGGCCGTTGGGCCGACCTCGGCACCGGTTCGGGTTGCTTGGCCCTCGCATTGGCGCTGGCGTGGCCGAATAGCCGCGGCATGGCTGTTGATTGCAGTCCCGTGGCGTTGCAGCAGGCGGCCCACAATCTCGAGCGGGGCGGGGTGCGCGGGCAGGTGCAGCTCCTGCCGGGCAGTTGGTGGGAGCCCCTGCGCCCCTGGTGGGGCGCGTTGGAGCTGGTGGTGAGCAATCCTCCCTACATCCCCACGGCGGTGTGGGCTGGCTTGGATCCGGTGGTGCGGGATCACGAGCCGGCTCTCGCCCTCGATGGCGGCGTCGATGGCCTCGATGCCCTGCGCGCGATCGCGCAGGGCGCTGCCGACGCCTTGGCTCCTGGCGGGTTGCTGCTTCTGGAGCACCATCACGACCAGAGTGAGGCGGTGAGGGCTCTGTTGGCCGCAGCGGGGCTCGAGCAGGTGCAGTCCCATGTTGATCTGGAGGGCCAGCAACGCTTTGCTTCAGCGCGCCATGGACTCACCTGACGACACACTGGCGATGGGGTCTGATTCCGCACCGAGGTCTTGGCCGGCCGCAGCCCTCTCGGCCCCGGCTCTGGCCGCTCCGGATCTGGCTGATCAGTTGCAGCGCGGCTCTGCGGCGCTATTCCCCACCGACACCCTGCCGGCCCTGGCGGCGTGCCCCAACCAGGCCCACCAGCTGTGGACCCTCAAGCAGCGGCCGCCCGATAAGCCCTTGATCCTGATGGCAGCCAGCTCCGAGCTGTTGCTGGCTGCGCTCGGGGTGCCGCTGCAGCCCGCCTGGCTGGAGATGGCGGCCTGGGCCTGGCCTGGTGCGGTCACCCTGGTGTTGCCGGCCACCGGGCCAGTGGCGGCAGCCCTGAACCCCGGCGGCACCAGCCTGGGCCTGCGCCTTCCGGCCTGCCCCGAAGCCCTGGCTCTGCTGCAGCTCTCGGGCCCCCTGGCCACCACCAGCGCCAATCTCTCCGGTTGCCCGGCCGCCACCACCGCAGAGCAGGCCGCCCAGCAATTTCCTCAGGTTCCCCGCCTGGCGCCTTTGCCCTGGCCGCTGGCTGGCGGCCAGGCCAGCACCGTGCTGGCTTGGGGGGAAACGGGGCAGTGGCAGGTGCTGCGCGCCGGTGCTCTACTGCCACCAGGGATCTAGCGCAAGCCGATGGCCGCCCTTGCTCTGATGGTGCTCCTGGCGGTGGCGGCGTTCCACTGGTTGATGGAGCCGCTGCTGCAACTGCTGCCGGTGCTGATGGAGTTGACGTTTTTGCCGTGGGCGCTGCTGGCGCTGGGGCTGTGGTTGTTGGCCGGGCGCCCGGTGGGGCCGTAAAGAAGCCTTTTACTGAGGAAGGGGGTCGAGCAAGAGCCGGCTAACGGATTTGAACCGATGGCCTTCGCTTTACAAAAGCGCTGCTCTACCACTGAGCTAAGCCGGCACGGGAGGCGGGATATCCTGCCTCCAGTGACGACTTTATCGTTCGGCTAGGGCCCAGAGCAGCAGCTGGGTGCGGCTTTGACAGCCGGTTTTGGCGAGCAGGCTCGACATGTGGCTTTCTACCGTGCGCGGGCTCACGATCAGGGCTGCGGCTATGGCTTTGTTGCTGTGGCCCCGTTCCAGTTCTTGGAGCACGCGCCGTTCTGCGGGGGTGAGCTCCGCGTTGGCCACCTGAATCGGCAAAGACATCGGCATCCCAAGGGCATCTGCCTCAGGATTCCCACACGGCTGCGCTTGGGCTCAGGAGCCGACTTTGGTCTCCAGCGAGGCTTCAGGGCTGGGGGCGGGTAGCTTGGCGCGCCGGATCGGCAGGTTGGCCACCAGCGCCGTCACCCGGTCTTCCGTTTCGAGGGTCACATCCCCTTCCTCAATGTCGATTTCCACGTAGCGGCTCACCACTTCGAGAATCTCGCGCCGCATCTGCTGCAGCAATTCGGGGTTGAGGTCGCTGCGGTCGTGGGCCAGCACCAGCTGCAGCCGCTCCTTGGCGGTGTTGGCGCTGGCGGGTTGGCGGCCCAGCAGTTTGTTGATCACATCGCGCAGGGTCATCGGCTTCAGAAGATCTTGGTTTGCATCAGGCGGCCGATCTTGGCGCGCAGGCCTTGGCGCTCTTTGCTCGGATCGATCAGGGGCACGTCTTCGCCTTGGAGGCGGCGGGCCACATTGGTGTAGGCATGCGCTGCCGGCGAACCGTTGCCGTTGAGGGTGAGGGGTTCGCCGCGGTTGGTGCTCACGATCACCTGTTCGTCTTCCAGCACCAGCCCCAGCAGGGGCAGGGCCAGGATGTCGGTGACATCGCTCACCGCGAGCATCTCCTGGTTGGCCATCATCTTGGGCCGCACCCGGTTGAGCACCAGCTGAATGGGCTTCACCCCTTCGCTGTTGAGCAGACCGATCACCCGGTCGGCATCACGCACCGCCGACACTTCCGGCGTGGTGACCACGATCGCTTCCCGGGCCGCGGCCATGGCGTTCTTGAAGCCGCCTTCAATGCCGGCGGGGGCATCGATCAGCACGTAGTCGAAGTGCTCGCCGAGCATGGCGGCAATTTTCTGCATGTCGTCGGGCGTGAGCCACTCGAGCATGCGGGGGTTGCCCGCCGGCAGCAGCGCCAGGTTGGGTTCCTGCTTGTGCTTCACCAGGGCCTGCTCCAGCCGGCAGCTCTCCGAGAGCACCTCCTGGGCGGTGTACACGATGCGGTTTTCCAGCCCCAGCAGCAAGTCGAGGTTGCGCAGGCCGAAGTCGGCATCGAGCACGGCGGTGCGTGCCCCCTGCTTGGCCAGGGCGATGCCGAGATTGGCGGTGAGGGTGGTTTTGCCCACGCCCCCTTTGCCGGAGCAGATCAGGATGTAGCGGGTTGACGCAGCGGCCACGGCGAAGGCTGGAGTGCCGGCAGGTTAAGGCCAAAATTCTGGTTTGGAGGTGTTGTGGCTGGCATTGCCGCGCCTCCACCAGGGTTTACAACGGGTGGATCTGGCACCCGGTCGGGATGACTGAGCCCACAGACCCGCAGCCGGTTCCACCGCTGGACCATCAACACCATCACCAGCAGCTGCTGGTGATGCCCGACGACGGCGCTGAGGCCGTGGTGGCCCTGATCGACGGGGCCCAGGAGTCGTTGCGGCTCAAGCAGTTCAAGCTCGAGTCGGAGGCCATTGCGCAGGCCCTGCTGCGGGCCCATCAGCGTGGGGTGCAGGTGCGGGTGATGCTCAATCCCCACACCTCCGGCGGCGACCGCTGGAACGATGAGGCCCATGCACGGCTTGGCGCCTGGGGCATCGCGGTGGCCTGGACCAGCGAGGCCTTCCCGGTGACCCATGAGAAGTCGCTGGTGGTGGATCGCAGCTGCGCGTTGATCTCCACGTTCAACCTCAGCGACAAATATTTCACCCAAACCCGCGACTACGGCATCGTCAGCTACTCCACCCCAGTTGTGGAGGAGGTGATTGCCGGCTTCGAGGCCGACTGGAATCGCACCTTTTTCCATCCCGACCTCAGTGTGGGGCTGGTGTGGAGCAGCGTGCACAGCCGGGGGCAGATGGCCCGGATCATCGACATGGCCCGCGCCACGCTCTGGATCCAGCACCCCAAGTTTGTTGATGCCGTGATCCTCGAGCGGATCATTTCCGCCCGCGAGCGGGGCGTGAAGGTGCGCCTGCTCTGCGGCGGCAAGCACGGCATCTCCGACTGGGACATCTACGACACGTTTTCGTCACTGCGGGTGATGGAGCGCTTCGGGGTGAAGGTGCGGCGCCAGAAGCACCTCAAACTGCACGCCAAGCTGCTGCTGGTGGATGGGGCCTACGCCCAGACCGGCTCCATGAACATCGACCGCAGTGCCTTCGACCTGCGCCGTGAGCTCGGCATCGAATCCGATGCCCCCGAGGTGGTGGCCCGGCTGCGCGCCACATTCCAGGCCGACTGGGAGGCGGCGAAGAAGTACCACGCCCCCGATCCGCTCGATCCCAGCCTCCATGAGGCGGGCGAACTGCCGCCCGATCCCCATTTCGTGCATGACTGAGCCTGCAGGAGTCGCTCCAACCCCACTGGCCCCTCGCCCCAGTCTGGCCCAGTTGTTCTGGGGCATGCTCCAGGTGGCCCTCTCAGCCTTTGGGGGCGGGTTGTCGGCCTGGAGCCAGCGGATCGTGGTGGAGCAGCGCCGTTGGATGACCAACGAGCAATTCCTCACGGGCCTCACCGTGGCCCGCCTGTTCCCCGGGCCCAACCAGATCAACATGGCCGTGTACATCGGCGCCGATTTCCACGGCCTGGCCGGTGCCCTGGTCGCTCTGGCGGGGATGTTGCTGCTGCCCTTCACCCTGTTGATGGCAGTGGGCCTTGCCTACTTCCAGTTCCACGGCATCCCCTCGGTCGATCGGGTGCTGGCCGGGGTGGTGGCTGCGGCGGCCGGGATGGCCCTCTCGATGGGCTTCAAGATTCTTGATCAGTATTGGAGCGACCGGGTCGCCTTGCTGCTGGCCGCTGGGGTGTTCCTGGCGCTCACCGTCTTCCACGTTCGTCTTATTCCGGTGGTGTTGGTCGCCGGCCCGCTGGCGATGGCCTGGTACTGGCCGCGCCGCCCGTCTGCGCCATGAGCCTGCTGCTTGCGGCGGCGGCCGTCTGCGAACCCGCCTCTCTCAGCGACCTGGGCACTCTGCTGCAGGTGCTTTGGCAGTTTTTGTCGCTGTCGCTGTTTTCCCTTGGCGGTGGCAACACCCTGCTGGCGGAATACCACCATCTGGCCGTCGCTCAGTTCTGCTGGCTGAGCAATGCCCAGTTCGCCGATCTCTACGCCCTGGCTGAGGCGGCGCCCGGGCCGAGTTCGATGTTGGTGGGCCTGTTGGGCCTGGGGGCCAGCTGGCGGGAGGGGCCGTTGTGGGCCCTGCTCACCGCCTACGGCGCCGAAGCTGCCATCCTGCTGCCCTCCACCTTGCTGATGGTGGCGGCCTGCCTGAGTTGGAAGCGCTTGGAGCACTCTCCCTGGCGGGTGGCCTTTGAGCGGGGGATGGGGCCGATCACCCTGGGCATCCTGTTTGCCGTGGGGCTCAAGATCCTGCGCACGGCCGATACCAATGCCCCCGGTGTGGTGGTGTCGCTGGTGGTGTGCGTGCTGATGCTGCGCACCCGCCTCTCACCGCTCTGGTTCATGGCGGTGGCTGGCGTGCTGGGTGGCCTGGGGGTGATCAACCGCTGAGGGGCCAGCTCGGTTGGGCGGGGTCGATCTGAATGGCCCCATCCACAATCCGGGCTTCCTCGGCCAACCCTGCCGGGGGCAAGCCCTCCGGCCCGCGGGCCACCGCTGCGGCGATGCGCAGCTGCAGGGGCCGCAGCTGCAGGGCCACGATGCGGGCCTCGCTGTTGCCTGTGCAGCCGGCATGGGCGATGCCCCGCAGGCGCCCCCACACCAGCACGTGGCCGCCGGCGGAGATCCGCGCTCCGGGGTTCACATCCCCCAGCAGCAGCACCGTTCCATCCGCTTGCAGATGGTCGCCGGAGCGCAGCGTGCCCTGGTGCACCAGCAGCCCGGCCTCGCCCTCGGAGCCGGTCGTGGCGGCTGCGGCAGAGCCATCACCGGTGGGATCGGGCCAGTGGCTCTCAAGGCCGAGGCCGGCGGCGGCCACATGGGTGTGGGGATGGCTGCAGGCCAGGGCCACCAGCTGCAGCTGCCGGCTGGCCAGGGTGGCCTGGATTTCGCTGAGCTGGCTGAGGCCGAGGCGCCAAGATCGGGCATCCAGCACCACCGCCCCTTGCAGGGGGCCGTCGCCCAGCAAGGCCGCACTGTCAACGGCGCGGCGCACCAGGTTGGCAGCTTCTCCTCGCGCTGGGGTGGGAAGGGCGGCTTCCCCCTGGGGCGCTGGCAGCACCAGCCGGTGGGCCCTCTGCCCCGATCGGTCTGCCGTGAACACGGCGCCACCAGCTGTGTCCACTCCGCCAGGTGATCCCGCGCCCATCAGCACCTCCGCTCAGCGGCCCAGCAATTGGCGCAACTTAGGGGCCACTTCCGCCGGATGGATCAGCCAGGCCAGCTCCACCGGCACGGTGAGGCTTTGCACCAGGGCGGAGCGTTGCTCCAGGGCCTGCAGGTGCTCGCCATCCCAGATCCGCAGCCCCCCTTTGTAGGGGTGATAGCCGCGGCTTTGGCGCTGCTGCAGGCCGCAGCTGGTTTCGGCGTTCAGGCCCTCCGCTTCGCTCAGTTGCCGCGCCGCCGCCAGCAGCTCCAGCCGCTGGGCCGGCTTGCAATGGCTCACGTCGGTGGCCTTGAGCAGGCGTCGCTCCAGCAGCCGGCGGCAGGGATCCTGCAGCTCGGCCGGCCCCTCCTCCATCCAGCGCATCAGGTGGTAGCCGGTGCGGATGTCGTCGTTGGCCAGGAAGGTTTGCAGATCGAGCTCGCCCGGGTGCCAGAGCCAGCGGGTCATCACCCGATCGGCCCACACCCGCTCTGGCCCCAGCCGCCGGGCGGTGGCGATGGCCTGGTTGAGCAGCCAGTTGCACACCACGTTGAGGCGGTGGTTGTACACGCTGCGATACATCAGATTGCGCACCACCAGGTAGTGCTCCACGGCCATCAACCCCTTGGGGCTGAGGGCCAGCTGGCCATCGGGGGCCAGGGTGAAGGCGGCCAGGATCCGCTCCAGATCCAGCCGGCCATAGGTGGTGCCGGTGCTGTAGCTGTCGCGCAGCAGGTAGTCGAGTCGGTCGCAGTCGAGTTGGCTGCTCACCAGGGCGTGGATGGCCGGGTTGGCATAACGGCCGTGCTCGAGCAGATCGGCCACGGCGCTGGCGGTGCCTGGTGCATGGGCCTCGAGCCGGTCCCGCAGGGCTGGATGCTCCCGGATCAAGCGGCCCGACCAGGCTTCGTGATGCAGCCCATACATCTCTTCGCCGGAGTGGCTCAGGGGGGCATGGCCCACGTCGTGGAGCAGGGCCGCGGCATAGAGCACCCCCCGGTGGGCGGCCAGTTCGGGATGGCGCCGCTCCAGCTGCTGCAGGGCCAGCCGGGCCAGGTGCAACACCCCCAGCGAATGGGTGAAGCGACTGGATTCGGCGCCATGAAAGGTCAGAAAGGCGGGCCCCAGCTGGCGCACCCGGCGCAGCCGCTGGAAGGGGGCCGTATCGACCAGGTCGATGGCCAGGGCTTCGGCCGGATCGGCCCCATCCAGGCGGATCGCCCCGTGCAGGGGATCGTGATACGTGCGCTCCCCCATGGTCAGAGGTTGCCCTCCAGGCGACTGGCCAGCAAGCGGCCGGCCTGCTCCAGCCAGGCGTCGCCGTCGCCGCCTGGATCAAGCGGCTCAGGTTGTGGCAGGGCCAGATCGGGTTCGATGCCCTGGTTCTGGATGTCCCGGCCGCTGGGGGTGAGGTAGCGGGCCACGGTCACGGCCAGCCCGCTGGTGTCGCCCAGGGGGATCAGGGTCTGGATCAGCCCCTTGCCGAAGGTGCGCGACCCCACCAGCTCGCTGCGACCGTTGTCCTGCAGGGCGCCCGCCAGGATTTCGCTGGCGCTCGCCGTGCCGCCGTTCACCAAGGTGAGCATGGGCCCGTCGTAGAGCTGGCCTGGTCCGGCCTGCTGGGGTGAGCTGAGCCCATCGCGATCTTGGGTTTCAACGATGGGTGTGCCATTGAGCAGATCGTTGGCAACGGCCAGGCCCGCACTCACCAGCCCGCCGGAGTTGTTGCGCAGATCCAGGATCAGCCCCTCGATGTCTTTGCCGTTGAGGTCGGCCAGGGCCTCCTGCACGTCTTGCGGCACCGGCTCGGAAAACTGGGTGATGCGCAGGTAGCCAAGGGTGTGGTCACCCACCCGCAGCCGCTTGCTGCGCACGGGGCGCAAGTCCACCTGGCGGCGCTCCAGTTCCACCTCTCGCACCTGTCCGGCCACCCCCAGCTCCACCAGCACCCGGGAGCCAGATGGACCCCGCAGGGTCGCAGCCGTTTGCTCCAGCCCCAGCTCTGCGGTGGCCTGGCCATTCACCCGCAGCACTTCGGCGCCGCTGGTGATCTGGGCCTCGGCGGCGGGCGAGCCGTCCAGCGGGGCGATCACCACGATCTGTTGGTCACCGCTGCGCAACCCCAGCTGCAGCCCCACCCCGGTCACGGTGCCCTGGGTGTTGGAGCGCAGGGTGGCGTAGTCGTCGGGCCGCAGCAGCCGGGTGTAGGGATCGCCCAGGGGAGTGAGCATCGCCTCAATGGCGTCGTAGGCCTCGCCGGAGCTTTGGATGGGTTGCTCGAGTGCTTTCTGGCGCAGCCGCTTCCAGTGCACCTGGTCGAAACGCGTGGGATCGACATAGCTCTGGTTCACCAGGCGCCAGGCTTCCACCACCAGCTGCTGGGTGTCGCTCAGGGCCAGCAGCCCGCTGCCGGGGGCCGTCAGCAGGCCCAGCACCAGCAGCCCCCCCAGCAGCGGGCGCCACAGCCATGACCAGCCTGGCTTCAAGACCATTGCAAAGGGTTGAGAAGGCCTGGTGCTGGGGTGCGGGGCACTCACGGGCGGCTCGGGGCGATCGGTAGACTCTCGCAACCCAACCACCCAGCTGCATGGCGAACACACCTGCTGGAAACTCCGGTCAGGCCGCGAACCCGGTTTACAACTGGTTCGAGGAGCGCCTTGAGATCCAGTCGATTGCCGACGACATCTCGGCCAAGTACGTGCCGCCTCACGTCAACATTTTTTACTGCCTGGGCGGCATCACCCTGGTCTGTTTCCTGATCCAGTTCGCCACTGGGTTTGCGATGACCTTCTATTACAAGCCCACGGTGGCTGAGGCCTACGCCTCGGTGCAGTACCTGATGACCGACGTCAGCTTCGGCTGGCTGATCCGCTCGGTGCACCGCTGGAGCGCCTCGATGATGGTGCTCATGCTGATCCTGCACGTGTTCCGCGTGTACCTCACCGGTGGCTTCAAGCGCCCGCGCGAGCTCACCTGGGT
>VGQC01000025.1 GCA_016882385.1 Cyanobacteria bacterium M_DeepCast_100m_m1_067
TGCCTTCGGGCAGCGACGCGTTGACCTTGCCCTGCTTCACGTACAGCCCGTAGGGGCCATCAAACAGCTGAATCGCCTCGTCGCCCCCCTCGGGAGTACCGAGATCCTTCAGGGCGGTGCGGCCGCCGCGCCCCTTCTTTGGCATGGCCAGCAATTCCACGGCACGGCTCAGCCCCACCATCAGCACATCGTCTTCGGCCTTGAGGGAGCGGTAGTCCTTCTCGCCCTTGCCCTTGTGGTGCACCACGTAGGGCCCGAAGCGACCGAGGCCCGCCTCGATCTTGCCGCCGTCGGGGTGCTCGCCGAGCTGCCGCGGTAGCCGCAGCAGGCCCAGCGCATCCTCGAGGCTGAGCTCTTCGGGCTTAACGCCCTTCGGTAGCGAGGCCCGCTTGGGCTTGGGGTTGTCGTCGCTCACCTGGCCCCGCTGCACGTAGGGCCCGTATTGGCCAAACAGCAGGTACACCAGATCGCCCGTTTCCGGATCTTCTCCGAGCGACTCAGGCCCCTCAGCCTTCTGACGCAAAATCAGCTCGGCCTTGTCGGCATCGAGATCGGCCGGGGTGATCTCCTGGGGCAGGGTGGCCTTGAGCAGCTCCTCGGTGCCGTCGTCGGCCACGCGCTTGGTTTCCAGGTAGGCGCCGAAGCGGCCGATGCGCACCACGCAGGGCAGCCCCTCGAGCTCCACCGTGCGGGACACCCCCGGATCGATGTCGCCTTCGCGCTGGGCCACCTGGGTTTCCAGGCCCTGCTCACCCTTGTAGAAGCTCTGCAGGTAGGGCAGCCACTGCACCTGGCCGTGGGAGATCTCATCGAGGGTGTTCTCCATCCGGGCGGTGAAGCTGGTGTCCACCAGATCCGGGAAGTGCTCCTCCAGCAGGGCCGTGACGGCAAAGGCCGTGAAGCTGGGGGTGAGGGCGTTGCTCGCCAGGGTGGCGTAACCCCGGTCGACGATCGTGCCGATGATCGAGGCGTAGGTGGAAGGCCGGCCGATGCCCTCCTTTTCCAGCATCTTCACCAGGGCCGCTTCGCTGTAGCGGGCTGGGGGTTGGGTTTGGTGGCCGAGGGCCTCCACCGCCTTGCAGGCCGGGCGATCGCCCACCTTCAGGGCCGGCAGCAGCACCTCCTGGCCCTCCAGGGCGGCATCGGGATCGTCAGAGCCCTCCACATAGGCGCGGAAGAAGCCGGCGAAGTCGATGCGCTTGCCGGAGGCGCGGAAGCTGGCCGGGCCCAGGGCGCCGCCGTCGGCCTGGAGTTCCACCGACAGCATGGTGAGCCGGGCGTCGGCCATCTGGCTGGCCACCGTGCGCTTCCAGATCAGCTCATAGAGGGCCAGATCCTTGTCTTTCAGGCCCGTTTCGTTGGGCGTGCGGAAGAATTCACCAGCGGGGCGGATCGCCTCGTGGGCCTCCTGGGCGTTGCGGGCTTTGGTGGAAAACTGGCGGGGCGACGGGCTGAGGTAGTCCTTGCCGTATTTGGCACCCACGCAGCTGCGGGCGGCGTTGATCGCCTGGTCGCTGAGGTGCACCGAGTCGGTGCGCATGTAGGTGATGAAGCCGCGCTCGTAGAGCCCCTGGGCGGTGCGCATCGTTTCGCGGGCCGAGAGCCGCAGCTTGCGGTTGGCCTCCTGCTGCAGGGTGCTGGTGGTGAAGGGGGGCACGGGCTTGCGCACCGTGGGCTTCTCCTCCACCTCCGCCACGGTCCAGGGGGCCTTCAGCACCGCTTCGCGCAACTGACGCGCCTCGGCCTCGCTCAGCAGCTTCACCTTGCTGCCGGCCTTGAGGGCGCCGGTGCTCTCATCGAAATCGGAGCCGCCGGCGATCTTCACGCCGCCCAACTGGCTCAGCTTGGCCTCAAAGCCGCCACCGGCCTGCTCCAGCCGGGCCTTGAGGTCCCAGTAGCTGCCGCTCCTGAAGGCCCGGCGGGCCCGCTCGCGCTGCACGAGCAGGCGCACCGCCACCGACTGGACGCGACCGGCGCTCAGCCCCCACGCCACCTTCTTCCACAGCAGCGGCGAGAGGGTGTAGCCCACCAGCCGGTCGAGAATGCGGCGGGTTTCCTGGGCATGCACCAGCTCCATGTCGAGCTCGCGGGTTTGCTCCAGGGCCCGGCCGATCGCCTCTTTGGTGATCTCGTGGAACACCATCCGCTTGACCGGCACCTTGGGGCTGAGCAGCTGCAGCAGGTGCCAGCTGATCGATTCGCCCTCCCGGTCTTCGTCCGTGGCCAGCAGCAGCTGGTCGGCGCCCTTGAGGGCGTCCTTCAGCTCTTTGACCACCTTTTTCTTGTCCTTCGGCACCACGTAGAGGGGCTCGAAGTTGTTGGCGGTGTTGACGCCGAGGTTGGCCCACTTCTCACCCTTGTGGGCCGCCGGGATCTCACTGGCGTTGTTGGGCAGGTCGCGCACGTGCCCCATCGAGGCTTCCACCTTGAAGTCCTTGGGAAGGAAGCCGCGAATGGTGCGGGCCTTCGTGGGACTTTCGACAATGACCAGGGTGTGACCCACAGACCAGCGCATAACCGCTTCCCTCTTTATCGCATCCAGGGACCGGGTTGGCTGCGCGGCGCGGCTACAGTCCCCGACATCACAGATCCCACCTCGCCGCCGTCTCCCTGATGTTTCTGCTCGGCGCCCTCTCCACCGTGGCCGATGCCATCGGCAGTGGTGCCGGAACCGGGGGGCTGAATCTGCAGCTCAACGCCGCCGCGATCGCCCCGGAAGCAGTGGTGCTGATCGCCCTGCTCACCTGCCTGGTGGTGGACCTGGCCGGCGAAAAGGCCGCCAGCCGCTGGGTGCCACCGATCTGTTACGCCGGCCTCGGCAGTGCCCTGGTGCTGCTGGCGTTGCAGTGGAACACGCCGGATCTGCAGCCCGCCTTCGTGGGCTCCTTTCTGGCCGACAACCTGGCCATCGCCTTCCGGGCGGTGGTGGCGGCCTCCACGTTGATTTCCCTGCTGCTGAGCTGGCGCTACGTGGAGCGCAGCGGCACGCCGGTGGGTGAATTCGCCGGCATCCTGCTGGCCGCCACCCTCGGGGCGATGTTCCTGTGCGGCGCCACCGACCTGGTGAGCATCTTCGTGTCGCTCGAAACCCTCTCGGTGTCGAGCTATCTGCTGGCGGGCTATATGAAGCGTGACGCCCGCAGCTCCGAGGCGGCACTGAAATATCTCTTGGTGGGCTCGGCGGCGGCCGCCGTGTTCCTCTACGGCGCCTCCCTGCTCTACGGCCTCACCGGTGGCGCCACGGGCCTCGATGCCGTGGCCGTGGCCCTGCGCACCAGCGCCTCGCCCGTCACCGCCCTGGCCCTGGTGTTTGTGCTGGCCACGGTGGCCTTCAAGATCGCGGCGGTGCCCTTCCACCAGTGGACCCCCGACGTCTACGAAGGTTCGCCCACCCCAGTGGTGGCATTCCTCTCGGTGGGCTCCAAGGCGGCAGGCTTCGCCCTGGCCCTGCGGATCCTGGTGGGCTGCTTCGAGAACTTCGATGCCCAGTGGAAGCTGCTGTTCACCGTGTTGGCGGTGCTGAGCATGGTGCTGGGCAACGTGGTGGCCCTGGCCCAAACCTCGATGAAGCGGATGCTGGCCTACAGCTCGATCGGCCAGGCCGGCTTTGTGATGATCGGCCTGGTGTGCGGCACCGAAGACGGTTTCGCCGCGATGGTGCTCTACATGGCGGCCTACCTGTTCATGAACCTGGGAGCCTTTGCCTGCATCATCCTGTTCTCACTGCGCACCGGCAGCGACCGGATCGCCGACTACGCCGGCCTCTACCAGAAGGACCCACTGATCACCCTGGGGCTCAGCCTCTGCCTGCTGTCGCTGGGCGGCATCCCACCGATGCTGGGTTTCTTCGGCAAGATCTACCTCTTCTTTGCCGGCTGGGCCGACCACCAATACCTGCTGGTGGTGGTGGGCCTGGTCACCTCGGTGGTGTCGATCTACTACTACATCTCGGTGATCAAGATGATGGTGGTGAAGGAGCCCCAGGAAGCCTCCGACGTGGTGAAGGCCTACCCGGCGATCAGCTGGAGCGTGGCCGGCCTGCCCGCCCTGCGCACCGCCCTGGTGGGCTGCGTGATCATCACGGCCGTGGGCGGCATCCTGTCCAACCCCCTGTTCGTGTGGGCCAGTGAAGCCGTGACCGGCACGCCGATGCTGGTGCAGGCGATTGGCTGACCGCCGGAGATCGCGCCGATGAGCGCACCTGTGGCCCAGCTCCAGGAGGTTTCCAAGATCTACGGCAGCGGCGAGATGGCCGTGAAAGCCCTCGACCATGTGGACCTCACCGTGAACCGGGGCGACTACCTGGCCGTGATGGGAGCCTCCGGCTCGGGCAAGAGCACCGCCATGAACATCCTCGGCTGCCTCGACCGACCCACCGCTGGCAGCTACCGCCTCAATGAGACCCCGGTGGAAGGACTCAGCGACGACCAGCTGGCTGACCTGCGCAACCGAGACCTGGGCTTTGTGTTTCAGCAGTTCCACCTGCTGCCCCAGCTGAGCGCCCTCGACAACGTGATGCTGCCGATGGTCTATGCGGGGGTGCCCGCCACCGAACGGCTGCAACGGGCCCAGGCCGCTCTCGAGCGGGTGGGGCTGGCCCAGCGGCTGCACAACAAGCCCAACCAACTCTCCGGGGGGCAGCAGCAACGGGTGGCCATCGCCCGGGCGATCATCAACCAACCGGCCCTGCTGCTGGCCGACGAGCCCACCGGCGCTCTCGATTCCCAGACCACCGCCGAAGTGCTGGACATCTTCGATGCCCTGCATCGCGGCGGCATGACCGTGGTGATCGTGACCCACGAAGACGACGTGGCAGCCCGGGCCGAAAAAATCGTGCGCTTCCGCGACGGGCGGATTCTCAGCTGAGGGATCTTCAGCGGATGGATCATCAGCTGAGGGAGCGAGGCCTCTGGCTCCAAGACGCAGCGGCCAGCGGGTGGAACCCAGCTCCCAAACCGATCTTGGATGTGTTGCACAACCTGTTCAACAAACCTGATCCGGCCCAAAAGGACAACACCGTCCTCAACTACAGCAGCCGCACCAACATGTGGCGCTGGTGATCCTGTCCGCCGAAGACCACCGCCAAGACCTGAATTTCGCGAACGGGAGGCAGCGGTCGAAACCAATAGACAGCGCTGTCCAGGGTGAGGTGACGCAGGCCGGGGAGCAGGTCATCGTGGGCTTCGCCGCGTAAGGGGGCCAGGGCCAGCCGCTCCGCTGCGGTGATGATCGCTTCAAGTCGAGCTTGAGCATGCTGGGCTGCCTCAACTGGCTGTTCTCCAAAAGCCTGATAAGCACCCATGAGATGCGCCTCGATCAGCGCCAAATCCTCAACGGCATCTGCCGCAAACACCACCGACCAAGGGGCTTGCGTCACGGCCGCTTGGCAGCCAGCTGGGCCCTCAGCTCGTGGGCAGAGACAAACGGACCCTGGGCGCGCTCCAGAAGTAGAACCCTGAGAGCTTCGCGATCAGCCTGAGCATCGGCATCTTGCTGTCGCAAGACATCCAGACCCTGCTGCACCACTGCACTCAGCGAGGGGAAACGCCCGCTCGCCACAAGAGCCTTGGCAAAGGCGTGCTGGTCGTCGCGCAGGGAGATCGAGCTCTTGATCGTCATCAACAACCAACGCCACCCAAGAGCCCAATGGTATGACCAGGTAGCACCATAAAGCGAGGGCGCCAGCCCCGAGATCAGCCCTGATTCGCCGCCTTGACGGCGGGCCGCTCCAGGCTCAGTAGCAGCTGGCCCATCAACAGGGCGATGGCATCGCTGCCGGCGGCGCCCTGGCCGGGGTCGAGGTCGCCGGGATCCACCGCCACCCAGCCGCCATCGCCGGGCAGGCGCAACTCGAAGTGCAGATGGGGACCGGTGCTCAGGCCCGTGCTGCCCACGCGGCCGATCACCTCGCCCTGGCGCACCCGATCGCCCTCCTTCACGTAGAGCTCGCTGAGGTGGCCGTAGAGGGTGCGGCGCCGCGGCCGGTCGTGCTCCACCTCGATGGCCAGGCCGTAGCCGCCCGCCACCCCACTGCTCACCACCCGGCCGCCCAGGGCTGCCACCACCGGCGTGCCCTCCGGGGCCGCCAAATCGCGGCCGGCATGCATCAGCCAGCTGCCCAGGATGGGGTGCAGCCGGTAGCCGAAATTGCTGCTGGTGATCGCCGAGCCGATCAGGGGGAACAGCAACTGGCGGTTGCCGTTGCCGCCGATGGGTGCGGGCCTGGGCGTCACGCCGAACACATCAGCGAGCCGGAAGCTGCCGCCGGCCCCCGCCAGCAGGGCCGACACCGGCACCGTGAGCGGTGGCAGCGGCTGACCATCCAGCCCGAGGCGGCCTGGATCCCCGGCGCCGGCTTCGTTGTTGAAGCGCCCGCGCCAGCGCACCACCAAACCACTGCGGCACTCCTGCTGCGACAGGGCGCCGCTGCTGCAGGCCTGCTGGTGGGCCGGCACGTTGAAGGGGGTCATCCCGCCACCGGAGCGGATCCGGGCCCGCTCCGCCGGACTCACCACCCCATCGCGCACCAGGGCATCGAGGGACGCGTCAAAGCGGGCAGGGGGACGGCTCGGCAGGGCAGCCGGATCGGGCCGCAGGGGCTGGGCGAGAGGGGCGAGCTGGGCCGGGGGCGCCGCCGGCTCCGGGGTGAGCTGGTCTTGGCCCCAGGCCAACCCCACCCCCAGCAAGGGGGCTGTCACCACGGGCAGCAGCGCCAACAGCGCCTTGACGCGGGAGGCGTGACGCGGGTCGCTCAAATCACTCATGGGGCGGAGTCTAAAAATCCCTGCCGCTGCAGGTCCAGCTCCTGATCGCCGCGGGCCAGGCGCAGGCGCCCATCGGCAGTCAAGCCACGCACCTGCCAAAGCTGGCCGTCATGCCGCCAGCCCGCCGCCGGCCGCCACAGCCGCTCCTCGGCGGCACGCCGCACCGCTTCGGGTTGGTCGGCGTGGGCGGCGGCCCAGTTGAGGCCGGCGAGCACCAGGCCGAGCAGGCGCTGCGGCCGGGCCTGGGGATGGTGGCGTCGGGCACCGAGGGCCTGGGCCACCGAGATGGCCCCAGGCGGCACCCGGTTGCAGCCGTTGAGGCCAACCCCCACCTGGGCCCAGCGGATCTGCTGGCCCCGCAGCCGCAGCCGCGGCAACAGGCCGGCGAGCTTGCGCTCCTGCACCAGCAGGTCGTTGGGCCACTTGAGCTGCACCGGCAGCCCCAGGGCCTCCAACTGCCGGGCCAGCCCCACCGCCACCGCCAGCCCCAGGGCCGCCGAGCCCGGCAGCGCCTCGGCCCAGGGGAAAGCCGCACTGAGCCAGAGCCCGCCGGGGGGCGACAGCCAGGGGCGCCCCTGCTGGCCGTGGCCAAAGCGTTGACGGCGGGCTTGCACCGCCAGCCGGGCCTGCAGCCGCGGTTCAACAGCGCGCCCCAGATCCTGCCGCTGCAGCAGCCAGCGATCCAGCTCGATCTCGGTGCTGGCACACACCGGCAGGCGCCGGAGCTGCCAGCCCAGGCCTGGCTGCGCGGTCAAAGGCTGGCCAGCCAGACACCGATGCGCGCCGCACCGGCTTCCAGCTCCTCCACCGGGTGCACCAGCGCCAAGCGCAGCCAGCCCTCGCCGCCGGGGCCAAAGCCATTGCCAGGCGTGAGGGCCACACCGGTGGCCTCGAGAAGAGCCGCCGCAAAGGTTTCGCTGTCCCAGCCCCTGGCCTGGGCCTGGGGCGGCAAGGCCAACCACAGGTAGAGCGCCATCGACGGCCGCCGCACCGGCCAGCCCACCGCCTCGAGGGCCGCAGCCATGCGATCGCGCCGCTGGCGATACACCGCCTGCAGCTGGTGGGGCCAGTCGGGGGCCTGCTCCAGGGCGGCGATGGCGCCGGCCTGCAGGGCCAGCGACTGGTTGAAATCGACGACGCCCTTGAGCTGGCGGAGGGCGGTGATCAACCACTCCGCGCCGATGGCAAAGGCCAGGCGGTAGCCGCCGAGGCACCAGCTCTTGGAGAGGGAGAAAAATTCGATGCCGCAGGCGCGCCAGTGGGGCGAGCGCAGCAGGGCCGGCGCCTCGCCATCGAGGGCCAGATCCACGTAAGGGTTGTCGTGGGCAAACACCAGCCCATGGCGCACCGCCCGCTCCGCGGCCTCGTTCACCCAGGCCTGCTCACCGGTGGTGGCCGTGGGGTTGTGGGGAAACCCCAGCACCATCAACGTCAGGGCATCCCACTGCTCGGCGCTGAGGGCCTCGAAATCGGGCCGCCAACCCGCTGCCGGATCCAGCGGCAGCAGCACCGGCTCGGCCGAGGCCAGATGCAGCCCGCCCATGTGGGAGGGGTAGTAGGGATCGAGCAAAAGGGCCCGATCGCCAGGATTGAGCACCGCCAGGGGCAGATGGGCCGTGCCCTCCTGGGAGCCCACCAGCAGCAGCACCTCGCGCCCGGCATCCACGGCCACCCCGAAGCGCCGCAGGGCCCAGGCGGCTACGGCCTGACGAAACGGCAGGGTGGCGCCATGCAGGCAGTAGGCGGCGCTGGCGGGCGCGCCGAGCTTGGCGGCGATGGCCTGGATCGCCGCAGCCGGAGGTTGGAGGTCGGTGGACCCCAGCGAGAGATCAAGCAGGGGAGGCAGGCCTTCGGTGGCAGCCCGGGCCGTGTAGGCCGATTTGCGCTGGTCGTTGCGGGCGAAAACGCCGCTGCCGAGCCGCGACAGCCGCTCAGAGATGGGCATCCACAAATGCTTTCAGCTGGGGTTTCGCCATGGCGCCCTCATGGCGAGCCAGCTCTTTGCCATCCCGGAACAGGATCAGGGCGGGAAGGCCCTGGATCTGCAGTCCATCGCGGCTGACGGGATTGGCGTCGGCTTCCAGCTTGCCCACCGCCAGACGGCCGGCGTATTCAGCTGACATCCACTCCATCATCGGGGCCATCAGCCGGCAGGGACCGCACCACTCCGCCCATACATCCACCAGCACCGGGGTGGCTGCATCGCGCACCTCGGCTTGGAAATTGGCATCGGTGAGATGAACGACAGTCACGGCAGGACCCTGAAACGACGGGAGCGTGGAGGGATTGTATGGAGTGGATCCGGTGGGCGGAGCGACCAGCCTTGACGCCAACTCAGAGCTTGTCGATCGAGCGCTTGAGCTCCTCGAGCTCCGGATCCACCTCGCTCACCTTGACCGGCTCCAGCTGCGGCGCGGCGACGCCCCCAGCCAGGCGGTTCTTCATCGCCGCCAGCTCGTCGTCCACCTCCGGCGCCCCTTCCAGGGCCGCAAACTGACTTTCCAGATCAGCGCCGGCCAGCTCGGCCGCCGCCTGGCTGCGGGCTTCCAGGGTCTGCACCTTTTCCTCCATCCGCTCGAAGGCGGCCATGGAACTGTTGGTGCCGAGGCTGCCGACGGCGCTCTGCAGCTGCTCCTGGGCCTGGGCGGCCTGGGCCCGGGCCTTGAGCATGTCCTTTTTGGTTTTGGCCTCGGCGATCTTGCTTTCGAGGGCCACCAAGCTTTTTTTGAGCTGCTCCACCTGACCCGCCTGGCTCTGCAGCTGGGTGTTGAGGGCCGTGGCGGTGTCCTGGCAGGTTTTGCGGCGCCCAAGGGCCTCGCGGGCCAGGTCTTCCTCGCCCTTCTGGAGGGCCAGCTCAGCCCGCTCGTACCAGGTTTTGGTCTGGGCTTCGGCCTGCTCAGCCTGGTTTTGGATGCGCTTCTGGCTAGCGATGGCCGTGGCCACGGCCTGGCGCAGCTTCACCAGGTCCGACTGCATGTCGGCCACCGACTGGTCGAGAATCTTGGCGGGATCCTCCATGGCTCCGACCGCCGCATTGGCGTTGGCGCGGATCAGGCGGCTGAGGCGATCGAAAAAGCCCATCGGAGATGGCGGGGGCGAGGTTTGAGGGTAGCCAGAGTTTGGCGCGGTTCACCAGCGGGATTGCCGCACCCCGATGCCGCAGTCCGGATAACGTCAGCCCATGGCCAAGGCGTCCCGCCAGCAAACCCGCCAGATCGGCAACCTGAGCCTGCTGGTGCCGGCGCCGCGCCCGGCTGCCAGCGGCCTGGCCAGCTGCCTGCGGGAGCTGGAGCAGCGCTGGCAGCAGGGCGGCCATCTGGCGGCCCTGTGGCAGGCCTGGCCGCGCATCGCCGGCGCCCAGCTGGCGCCCCACTGCCGCCCCCTGCGGCTGCACAGCGGCCTGCTCACCGTGGGGGCCGCGCCCGGCCCCTGGCTGCAGGCGCTGCAATACAACCGCCACCAACTGCTGGGTGCCCTGCGCGCCCAAGGCTTCCAGGTGCGCGACCTACGCCTCGAGCAGCACCACCCCAGCGCCGCCGTGCCCCCAGGCCGCCAGCAGGAAGCGGAGGTGTGGGGCGCCCACCCCAGCCGGGTGGATGTGCACGGCATGGCCACCTGCCCCCGCTGCGCCAGCCCGGCGCCAGCTGGGGAGATGGGCCGCTGGGGCCATTGCAGCTTTTGCCGGCAGAAGGAGCTGGCCCAGGGAGTGGAGTCGACTGCCGCTCAGTAGCGCTCGGGCCGGGGGTCGCTCCAATTGGCCGCCACTCCCTGGCGCCGCAACTGCTCGGCCCGCTGCTCCAGTCGAAGCCGATCCAAACGCCAGAGGCCGTAGATGCCGCGGCGCTCGAGCAGTTGGGGCATGAGGCCCTGCCAATAGGGCTGCACCGCGGTGGCGGCATCGATCACCACCAAAACAGTGGGCTGCTGGGCTGGCCGGCTGGCGAGCTGACCCGGGCGGCTCTCGCGCCGCAGGCGATCAGCCAGGTTCACCAGATCGGCGGGCGCGGCCCCCTCGTAGAGCACCACCTGGCGGCCGTAGTAGTGCAGCGAGGGCTTGAGCAGGCCCACCATCGCCAGGGGCTCGCCGGGCCGGCGGGCGGAGCGGGCCTGATCCGCGAGCTCCCGCACCGGGGCGGCCCGCAGCCGATCCCCCAACTCCACCAGCGGCAGCAGCACCGCCGGCACAAACGCTGCCAGCGGCAGCTGCAGGGCCAGCAGGCCCCCTAGAGCATCCTTGCGCCAGCCCGCCCAGGCCCCCAGCAGCAGGGCCAGCGCCCAGAAGGCCGCCCCCAGGGGCACCCAGGGCGCCGCCACCAGCTCAGCCACCAGCGTGGGCATCTCGGGGGCCTCAATCAGCGGCAGCCACAGGGGACCTGCCGCCAAGCCCCCGGCCACCACTGCCGTGAGCAGCAGGCTCAGCCCCCAGGCCCAGCGCCACCCCCGAGTCGCGCTGGCGGCCCCGCCCTGGGCGGCTAGAGCCACGAGCAGGCCCGCCGCGGGGGTGGCCGGCAGCCAGTAGCTGGGCAGCTTGGTGGCGGCCGCCGTGAAAAACAGCAGCACCGCCAGCAGCCAGCAGGCGGCGAAGCGCTGCAGGGATTGCTCGGGCGCCAGGGGTTCGGCCGGCAGCCAGGGCCAGCGCAGGCGTCCCAGGCCCTGGGCGAGGCCCAGCAGCAGCAGGGGCGTGACCGGCAGGCTGGCGATCACCAGCACCGGCCCGAAGAACCACCACGGCGCCAGGTGGTTGTTCACCACCGCGGTGAAGCGCTGCAGGTTGTGGTAGCCAAAAAAGCTCTGCCAGAAAGGCTCCCCCTCCACCAGCAGCGCCAGGCCATACCAGGGCAGCGCCACCAGGGCGGTGAGTGCCAGCCCAGGCAGGGGCCGCAGCCGCGCCCACAGCCCGCCCAGATCCGCCTGCAGCCAGCCAAACAACAGCAGCGTGAACCCCAGCAGCACCACGGCCACCGGCCCCTTGGCCAGCACCGCCAGCCCCAGCACCAGCCAGGCCTGCCACCAGCGGCGCCCGCCGGCGGCGTAGCAGCGCCAGCTCAGCAGCAGGCTGAACCCCAGACACCCCGCCAGTAGGGCATCACTCACGGCGATGCGGCCCCACACCAGCGCCAGGGGCGAGAGGCCATAGGCCAGGGCCGCCGCCAATGCCGTGGCCCCCGGAGCCCGAGAGCCTTGGGGCCAGCGCAGCAGCGTGTGGGCCAGGCCCAGCATCAGCGCCACGCTGGCCAGGGCCGAGGGCAGTCGTGCCGCCCAGGTGCCCAGCGGGTTCCAGGCCTGCTGCCCCGGCAGGGCATAGAGGGCCCCCATCAGCCAATACACCAGCGGCGGCTTGTCGTAGCGGGGCAGGCCGTTGACGCGGGGAATCAGCCAGTCGCCCGTCTCCGCCATCGCCCGCGCCGAGGCGGCAAACAGGGGCGGCGTTTCATCCACCAGCCCCGTGCTGCCCAGCTGCCACACAAACAGCACCAGCCCGATCGCCAGGGTGCATAGCAAGACCAGGCGATGGCGGGCCGGCCTCAGGCGCTGGGCGTCAGCGCTGGGCGGATCTGGCGTTAAGCGCTGTGGCAGAGGGCGTTCCGCCGAAGTGCTCAACGTACTGAAGCGAGGTGCGGCCGGTGGCCGGCAAGCCGGACCTGGCAGTTCGGGCCCATTCAGCCCATCAGCCGCACCGGCCCCGGATAGGCCGCCAGTTGCGCATCGGCCGTGATTAACAACAATCCATCGGCGCTGGCCTGGGCCAGCAACAGCCGATCAAAGGGATCGCGATGCAAAGTCGGCAGTGCGGCCACCGCCAGGGCGTGATGGGCCTGGATTGGCAGTTCCTGCCAGCCGCCATCAAGCAGGGCTCGGCGCAACACCGCCGGCTCCACCTGGAAATCGGGCCGCCCCAGCGCTTGTTTGATCACCAGCTCCCACAGGCTGGCCACACTGAACACCGGCGTGTTGGCGGGATCCTGCAGCATCGCCGCCAGGGCCGCTGGCAGCCGTTCGGGCGAGCCCATGGCCCACACCAGCAGATGCGTGTCGAGCAGCACGCGCATCGCTGGCCTCAGGCGCCTTCAAACAGATCGGCGATCTCAGCGGCGCCGAGCTGATCAAAGTCGTCGGGCACCTGGCACTGACCGGCCAGCAGGCCCAAGCGCCGCAGCGGCGCCGCAGCAGCGCCTGCTTCGCCGAGGGGGGTGACACGCACCATGGGCCGGCCGGCCTTGCAGATCACAAACGGCTCCCCTGCAGCTGCCTCCTCCACCAGCCGCGAGAGGTGGGTTTTGGCCTCGTGCATGTTCACCTGCCGCATGCCCTGATCTACCTCCCTAGTTAAACCAGCTTAGTCGACCAAGCATCAACATTGGGGTCCCAGGGTGTGTTGAACAAACCGTTTCACACACCCAAACCCGCCACCAACCAGGCCTCCACCCGCTCGGCCAGCACCGCCCGCGAGGCATGGGCCTCCACCCACTGCCGGCAGGCGCGGCGATCGATGGACCCCACCTGGGCGGCCGCCGCTGCCAGGGCCGCCACGTCGTCGGGCTCGACCAACAGCCCCGTGAGCCCTGGCTGCACCAGCTCGCCGGGGCCACCACGGCGGTAGGCCACCACCGGCACCCCGCAGGCCAGCGCTTCCACCACCACGTTGCCGTAGGCCTCGTTCCATTTGGGGGTGTTGAGCAGGGCCCGGCAGCGGCCCAGCTCCGCCTGCAACTGGGCCGTGGGCAGGAAACCGCGCCATTGCAGGATGCCTTCCGGCACTGACGCCTCCACCGCCGCCGCATAGGCCTGGTCTTCCACCAGGCCCCACACCGCCAAGGGCAGCCCCAGCTGCGCCGCCGCTGCTGCCGCATCCTCCAGACCCTTCTCGGGGGCCACCCGCCCCGCCCAGCCCAGCAGCGGCTCCGGCTCGGCGCAGAACCCATAGGCGCTCAGATCGAAACCATTGCCCAGCAGCACCGGCTCCTCCACCAGGTCAAAATCCGCCGCCTGGGCGCCCGTGTGGAAGGCCAGGCGCCGCTGATCCCAGGCCGCCAGCTCGGCGATCGCCCGATCCATGGCGTCACCCACCGAGCCCATGCTCACCAGGTGATACACCGGTAGCGGCGCCACAGGTGTCAGCCAGAACGGCAACCAGTCGTAGGCCAGGTTGAGCACCACATCAAATCCCGCCGCCGGCGCCTCCAGCAGCACCCGCCGCCAGAACGCCTGCAGCAGGCCATCGGCCGGCATCGTGATCGGCGCGTGGCGGTCTTGATGCTGGGCACTGGGCTGGGAGCTGCCGTTGCAGGTCCACAGCGCAGCGGCAGCGCAGCTGGCCGGCAGCACCGAGCCATCCGCCGCCAGCACCGTTACCGCGTGGCCACGCTCCAGCAGGCCGGCCACCAGGGTGCAGGCGGTGAGCTCCACGCCGCCGCCGCGGCCGCTGCCCAGGGCCCCCACCGGGGTGCTCACCACCAGGATCCGCATCAGGGCTGCTCCAACACGGGCGTGCCCTGCCAGAGCTGCTGGCGCCGGTTGATCAACAGCACCGACACCAGGGCCAACGCCGCCCCCAGCCACTGCAGCGGCCGCAACTGCTCCTCCAGCAGCAGCACGCCACAAAGCAGGGCAAACACCGGCGTTAAAAACGTGAGGGCGGTGAAACCGGTGAGATCGCCGCTGCTGGCAAACCAGAAAAACAACCCATAGGCCAGGGCACTGCCCAACACCGTGGCGTAGGCCATCAGGCCCCAGTCGGCTGGGCTCCACACGGGCAGCAGCGGCCCCTGCCAGGCCACACCGGCCAGCAGCGGCAATCCCCCCAGCAGCAGGTGCCAACCGGTGATTGCCACCGGATCGCTGTGGCGGCTGGCGTAGCGGCTCAACACCGTGCCCAGGGCCATGGCCGCCGCCGCCGCCAGCATCCACAGCTCACCATGGCTCCAGGCCCGCTCCCCCAGGGCAGCCGGACCATCCAGCCACCAGTGACGCAGCACCGGCGCCGGTAGGCCAAGGCAACAAATCCCCAACAAGCCCACCAGCAAGCCCACCCAACCCACCGGGTTGATCGCCTCGCCAAACAGGCTGCGGGCCAGCAGCGCCACCAACAAAGGCTGCGAATCGATCAGCACCGACCCCAGGCCCGCCCCGGTCTGACCCAGCCCCTGGGCCAACAAGCCCTGAAACAGGCTGCCGTCCATCAGGGCAAAGGCCAGCAGCCAGGGCCAGTCGGCGGCGGCAATGCGCAGGGGACGACCCAGCAGCAGCGCGGCCAGCAGCACCAGGGCACCGGCGGGCAGCAGCCGCAGGCTGGCCACCTGCAAGGGGGTGCCGCCCTCCAGCAGGGGCCGCATCGCCGCCATCGCCGTGCCCCAGAGCGCAAAGGGCAGCAGCATCAGGGGCCAACGCAGGGCCTGGGGCATGGTGCTCGCGGGCCCGTGAAGGCTTTCTTTTTAAGATCCAACCACTTCACACCGCCGCGATGCCCTGGCCCTGGCGCCGAAAGACCCGTCGCACCCTGGCGCGCATCGCCATCGAGGGCCCGATTGCCGGCCCCACCCGCCAGCGGGTGCTCAAGGCCCTCCGCCAGGTGGAGCAGCGCGAGTGCCCGGCCCTGCTGCTGCGCATCGACAGCCCCGGTGGCACCGTGGGCGACAGCCAGGAAATCCACAGCGCCCTGCTGCGCCTGCGGGAGAAGGGCTGCCGGGTGGTGGCCAGCTTCGGCAACATCTCCGCCTCGGGCGGGGTGTACATCGGTGTGGCCGCCGAACAAATCGTGGCCAACCCCGGCACGATCACCGGCTCGATCGGCGTGATCCTGCGGGGCAACAACCTCTCGAAGCTGCTGGAGCGGGTGGGGGTCAGCTTCGAGACCGTCAAGAGCGGCCTCTACAAAGACATCCTCTCGCCTGATCGGGCCCTCACCGATGGGGAGCGGAAGCTGCTCCAAAGCCTGATTGATTCCAGCTACGACCAGTTCGTGGCAGCGGTGGCCACAGGACGGGGGCTCAGCCAGGAGGTGGTGCGCGGCTTTGCCGATGGCCGGGTGTTCAGTGGTGCCCAGGCCAAGGAGCTGGGCCTGGTGGATGTGCTCGGCGACGAGGAGGCGGCACGGCGACTGGCCGCTGAGCTGGCAGAGCTCGACCCGGAGAAAACCCGCCCGATCACCTTCGGCAGCCCGCCGAAACGCTTTGGCGGCGTGCTGCCCGGCCGCAGCCAGCTGCGGGGTCTGCTGGCGGCCCTCAGCCTGGAGCTGGCTTGGAGCGGCCAACCCCTGTGGCTCTACCGGCCATGAGTCAGGGGCTTGTCCTACGGGCCCTGCGCGGGGCCACCACCGCCGACGCCAACTCCGCCGAGGCGATCGAGACGGCGGTGGCCGAATTGGTGGATGCCCTGGTGGCGCGCAATGGCCTGGTGGGGGAGCAGCTGGTGTCAGTCACCTTTTCGGTGACCCACGACCTCGATGCCTGCTTCCCGGCCGCCATCGCCCGCCGCCAGGCCGGCTGGGAGCAGGTGGCCCTGCTCGATTGCCAGCAGATGGCGGTGGCGGGCGATCTACCCCGCTGCATCCGGCTGCTGGCCCATGCCTGGCTGCAACCGGAGCGAACGCCCGTGCACCCCTACCTGCGGCAGGCCGCCGGCCTGCGCCCCGACCGGGCCCAAAGCTGATCCCGCCACCTGTGGGTCCGGCCACCACGGCCACCGGGGTCGCTGCCGGCTGAAGACAATTGGTGTCTTGATCGGTACCGCCCTAATGGGTTTCCCTTCCCTCCGTCCCCTGCTGGGCCTCCCCCTGCTGGGCCGTCCCTCCCGGGCCACAGCCGCAGCCCTGGCCACCAGCGCCGCCCTGGCCGGCGTGGGAGCCGTCGCCCTCAACGCTCAGCCAGGAGCCGTGCTGGCCCAAGGCACCCCGAGCTTGATGGAGTTCCGGTGGGACAACACCAAGGACTACCGCAAGCTCTATTTCTTCATGACCGATACCCAGCGCCTGAAACGCTCGGAGTATTACCTGATCCTCAAACCGAAGGATCGCAAGACCGCCATCCTCAAGCTGAGCGTCACCATCCCCAGCTATTTCGACGCCAAGATCGATCCCAAGCGGGTGAAGCTCTGCAAGATGAGCGAAGGCGGGATGATGTCCCGCACCAAGTGCCAGGAAACGATCCCGGCCACCATTGAGATCGCCGAGAACGGCTCTGCCATCGAGATCTTCCCGGACACCCCCGTCCCCGACACCGGCACGATCGGGGTGTACATGAACATCTTCAACCCGTTCAACATCGGCATGTATCAGTTCAATGCCCTGGCCCAGGCCCCCGGCGACGTGCCGATGGCCGGTTACCTGGGCAGCTGGCTGATCCAGATCGATCCCCCCAACAACTGAGTCAGCCCCGCCTGACCCGCCAACCCCGCCTGATAGGTTGGCTCCAACGCCCATTACCGACGCGACGAGCGCAGCGAGCAGCCAGTCATGACCAAGCGCACCCTGGAAGGAACAAGCCGTAAGCGTAAGCGCGTTTCTGGCTTCCGCGTGCGCATGCGCAGCCACACCGGCCGTCGCGTGATCCGCACCCGCCGTCGCCGCGGCCGGGCCCGCCTCGCCGTTTAAGGGCCTTGGCCCTGCCCCAGCGCCACCGGCTGAAGGGGCAACGGGTCTTTGATCGGATCTACCAAAAGGGCCGTCGCTTCCACGGCCCTTTTTTGGTGCTCCGGATTCTCGAGGCCCAACCCCAGCTTCTCCCCGCCGAGCAGCAAACCTGCCCGCCCAGCCCCTGGCGTTGTGGCGTGGTGGTGAGCAGCAAGGTGCACAAGCGCGCCGTGCGCCGCAACCGCCTGCGCCGCCTGCTCCACGCCCACCTGCTGGCCCAGCCGCCCACGGCCAGCGAGCGCGGCCTGTGGCTGCTGCTGAGCCTCAAACCCGGCAGCGCCGATCTCACCCCCGCGGCCCTGCTGGGAGAATGCAGCCATCTCCTCCATCAAGCAGGTCTTACGCCATGAGCACGGGCACCGGCGCCACAATCCAGGAAACCGTGTTCTACGAGGGTGGCCCTGCCAAGGGGGATCTGGTGTTCAACCTGCTCCTGGGGCTCACGCTGATCGGCATCCCCTTCGCCGTGGGCGCGATCGTGCGGGCCCTGTGGCTGCGCTTCCGGATCACCAGCCGCCGCATCGAAGTGAATGGCGGCTGGCTGGGCCGCGATCGCACCCAGGTGGTGTACAGCCAGATCCGCGAAGTGCGCAGCGTGCCGCGGGGCTTCGGCCTCTGGGGCGACATGGTGCTGGTGCTCACCGACGGCTCCAAGCTGGAGATGCGCGCGGTGCCGCGGTTCCGCGAGCTCGAGGCCTACATCGACGAGCGCCGCCAGGCCAAGAGCTCCACACCGAAGGGCATGGCCGCCTAGACCATCAGTCACACTGAGCCCACGCTCCCTTCCCCTACCCCCAGAGCCCCTCTGCCGTGATCGGCTACATCTCCGACAACCTGCTGCTCCCGATCCTCGATTTCTTCTATGGATTGGTGCCCAGCTACGGGCTGGCGATCATTGCGCTCACGGTGGTGATCCGCCTGGCGCTGTTTCCCCTGAGCGCCGGTTCGATCCGCAACGCCCGTCGCATGCGGATTGCCCAGCCCGCCATGCAGAAGCGGCAGGCCGAGATCAAGGCCAAATACGCCAACAACCCCCAGAAGCAGCAGGAAGAACTGGGGCAGTTGATGAAGGAGTTCGGCAGCCCCCTGGCGGGCTGCCTGCCCCTGCTGGTGCAGATGCCGATCCTGTTTGCCCTGTTCGCCACCCTGCGGGGCTCACCGTTTGCGGATGTGCCCTACACCCTCAATCTCAAGGTGCTGCCGGCCGAGCAGATCGCGGCGGTGGAACCCAAGCCGTTCAACAGCGCCAGCCATTCGATCTTCATCACCGAAACCAACCACGTGCCGGTGATCGCCAGCCTTGAGGGCGGCACCAAGCTCGGCGTGGGCGATGCGGCCCAGGTGAAGCTGCACACCAAGGACGGCGAGAGCTTCGCTGCGGTGTTGGGCGGCGTCGACAACGGCGAGGCCTTCAACCCCACCTGGAGCGTCACCAAGGGTGAGGGGGTGGTGAGCGTGGCTGCCGATGGCACCATCACCGCCCTGACCACCGGCGACGCCACCGTGGAGGCCAAGATCCCCGGCCTGGCGGCCCGCAGCGGCTTCCTGTTCATCAAGGCCCTGGGCCAGGTGGGCTTCATGACCGATGGCGCGGTCAACTGGGATATCGCCATCTTGGTGGCGGGCTTCGGCGCCAGCCTGTTCGCCTCCCAGATCCTCTCGGGCATGGGCATGCCGGCCAACCCCCAGCAGTCCACGGCCAACAAGATCACCCCGGTGATGATCACCGGCATGTTCCTGTTCTTCCCCCTGCCGGCCGGGGTGCTGCTCTACATGGTGGTGGCCAACATCTTTCAGGCCTTGCAGACCTTCCTGCTCAGCCGCGAGGCCCTGCCCGACAACCTGCAAGCCATCCTTGATCAACAGATGGCCCAACAGACGGTCACCGTCAGTGCCAGTGGCGGCCGCCTGCCCTTCGAACCCAAGGGCAAGAAGTAACGCCGTGGCCGACCCATCCGTGGCCGACCCCCTGCGCCCCGTGCCCCTGCAGGAGCTCAAGCACCTCGACGCCGGACGCCACTGGCTGATCAACCAGCCGGTTGCCGGCCTGGCCAGCCTCACCCCGGTGCGCGGCCAGCTGCACGCCACCCACCGCGGCACCGTGCTCGAGGTGGAGGGCTCGGCCGACACGATCATCACCCTCTGCTGCGATCGCTGCCTGCAGCACTTCAACCACCCGCTGCGGGCCACCAGCCGGGAGTTGCTCTGGATCGGCGAACCCGCCAACGCCAACACCAACGCCCACGCCACCGCCCCAAGCGATCCGGTGGCCTTGGAGGGCGAGGGCGATGACGGCGGCCTGATGGAGCAGCTCGATCCCCGGGGCAGCTTCGATCCGGAGCATTGGATCTTTGAGCAGCTCAACCTGCAGCTGCCGATCGTCAACCACTGCGGCAGCGACTGCCCCGGGCCAGCCACTTGGACCAGCGACAACGCGGATGGAGACCCGCGCTGGCAGGCCTTGCAGGGTCTCCGCTCCTAGGCCTGCCGCCGTGACCGAAAGCTGGGCCGACCAACTCGATCTGCTGATCCGCGCCCGCACGCCGATCCTCTGGATCCGCAGCCTTGAAGAGGAACGGGTCGAGAGCTTGCTGGAGCAGGCAGCCCAGCGGCTGGGGGGCCGCACCCTGCTGCGGTGGGACTTCATCGACGGCCTCAGCGGCGCCCCCAACCGCAGCGGCGAAGCGGCCCGCAACCCGATGGCGGCGCTGGCCTGCCTCGATCCCCTGCCGCCGGAGCAGGGCGCCCTGCTGGTGCTGCGCGATTTCCACCGCTACTGCGACGACGCCGGCGTCTGCCGCCGGCTGCGCAACCTCGCCTCCAGCCTGCGCCAGGCCCCCCGCACCCTGGTGATCACGGCCCCCGACTGGGCGGTGCCCCGAGAGCTCGAAGACAGCATCACCCTGCTGGATCTGCCCCTGCCGGATGCCGAGGAGATCCGCCAACTGCTGAACACGATCGCCCGCGCTAGTGGCCAACCCCTCGATCCGGCCGTGGCCGCCCAACTCACCGCCGCCTGCCATGGCCTCAGCGAGCAGCGGGTGCGGCAGCTGGCCGCCAGGGCTCTGGCGCGCCGCGGCCAATTGGGAGAGGCGGATCTGGCCGAGGTGTTGGAAGAGAAGCGCCAGGCGATCGCCAAGAGCGAACTGCTGGAGTACTGCCCGAGCGAAGCCACTCCGGCCGACATCGGGGGTCTTGATGCGCTCAAGCATTGGCTGGAACAACGCCACATGGCCTTCAGCGAAGAGGCGATGCGCTACGGCCTGCCCCTGCCCAGAGGCGTGCTGCTGGTGGGCCCCCAGGGCACGGGCAAGTCGCTCACGGCCAAGGCGATCGCCCACAGCTGGG
>VGQC01000026.1 GCA_016882385.1 Cyanobacteria bacterium M_DeepCast_100m_m1_067
CGTGCTTCTCGGCGGTGGAGTTGGTGAGCGGATAAAAAACGTGGGAGTAGTAGAGGGCGCCGCGGGCCGTGGCCCATTCCTTCATCGCCTGGGCCACCACGTTGGCCACCGACACGTCGAGCTTGCTTCCCTCCTTGATGGTGCGCTGCACCGACTTGAAAATCTCCTTCGGCAGCGCCGCCTTCATCTTGTCGAGGGTGAAGACGTCGGTGGCTCAGAGCTCATCGAGCGACTGGATGGGAGCGGTGGTGGCGGCGGGCCGGCTGAGAATCTTGTCGAGGGCCTGAAGACTGGGCTGGGAAGGCATGGGGAAGTTCGCCTTGGGACATCACTTGGACCCACCCAAAGCCGTCACCCCCCCAGGCTTTGCCGCGGTTGATACCGCTGGCGCAATTCGTGCCTGCCCGTGTCTGGACTCCGTGACCGCGCCCCTGCGGATGTCAGCCACCGCCTGCAGACTTCCCCTTTGCGGGAGCCTGGGATGGCCTCAGCCGATAGCCAGGCCCTGGTGGAAGCGATCCAGCGGCACCTCTTCTTCAGCCAGGCCAAGTCCAGTTCCCTGGCCACCCGCCACGATCACTACCGCTGCCTGGCGCTGGCGGTGCGGGATCGGTTGCTCAAAAACTGGGTGGACACGGCCGACACCTACACCCGCGAGGGCGTGCGCACGGCCACCTATCTCTCGGCCGAATACCTGCTCGGGCCCCACCTGGAAAACAACCTGGTCAATCTGGGTCTGGTGGATGCGGCTCGAGAGGCGTGCCGCACCCTGGGGCTCGACCTCGATGCGCTGATCGCCGAAGAGCCCGAACCCGGTCTGGGCAATGGCGGCTTGGGACGACTGGCGGCCTGTTTCCAGGAATCGATGGCGACGCTGGAGTTGCCGGCGATCGGCTACGGCATCCGCTACGAATTCGGCATCTTCCGCCAGCAGATCACGCCCCACGGGCAGGTGGAGAGCACCGATCCCTGGTTGGCCCGTGGCAATCCCTGGGAGGTGATCCGGCCGGAGTGGAGCTATCCGGTGCAGATTGGCGAGCACACGGTGATCGGCGTGGCTTACGACACACCGATCCTGGGCTACGGCGTCAACACCGCCAACACCCTGCGGCTGTGGTCGGCGGTGGCGCCCGAGGCCTTCGATTTCGCCTCCTTCAACGCCGGCGATTACACCCGGGCCGTGCTGCGCAAGATGCAGGCGGAGACCCTCTCCAAGGTGCTCTATCCCAACGACGAGCTGGAGCAGGGCAAGCGGTTGCGCCTGTCGCAGCAGATCTTCTTCGTGAGCTGCTCCCTGCAGGACATGTTCCGCATCCTGCGGGGGCAGGGGTTGGCGGTGACCGACTTCCACCGCAAATTTGCGGTGCAGCTCAACGACACCCACCCGGCCATTGCCGTGGCCGAGCTGATGCGGCTGCTGATGGATGTGCACGGCGTCGACTGGGACACCGCCTGGTCGATCACCACCGCCAGCATCAGCTACACCAACCACACCCTGCTGCCCGAGGCGCTCGAAACCTGGGGGGTGGAGTTGTTCGAGCAGCTGCTGCCGCGCCAGCTGGAGATCATCTACGAGATCAACACGCGCTTCCTGCGCATGGCTCGGATTCGCTATCCCGGTGATCCCCAGATCCTGCAGCGGATTTCCCTGATCGAGGAGGGGCCCCAGCGGCGCGTGCGCATGGCCCACCTGGCGGTGGTGGGCAGCCACCACGTCAATGGGGTTGCCGAGCTGCACAGCACCCTGCTGAAGCAGCACCTGTTTGCTGATCTCGCCCGGATCTGGCCGGAGCGCTTCACCAACGTCACCAACGGTGTGACACCGCGGCGCTGGCTGGCGGTGGCCAATCCGCCCCTGGCGGCCCTGCTCGATGAGGTGATCGGCGACCGCTGGCGCACCCACCTGGAGGCGTTGGAGGGATTGGCGCCCCATGCCAACGATCCCGCCTTCCTGGAGCGCTGGCAGGCGGTGCGCGACCTGGGCAAGCAGCGTCTGGCGCAGCACATGCGCCAGGAGTTGGGCGTGCTGGTCGACCACACCTCTCTCTTTGACGTGCAGGTGAAGCGCATCCACGAATACAAGCGCCAGCACCTGGCGGCGCTGCAGATCGTGGAGCGCTACCTGCGGCTGCGGGCCGGTGAAGATCTGCCGCCCCGAACCTTCGTGTTTGGCGGCAAGGCGGCGCCGGGCTACGCCCTGGCCAAGCTGATCATCCGCCTGCTGGTGGGCATTGCCGATGTGGTCAACATCGACCCCGCCATGGAGGGTCGCCTCAAGGTGGTGTTCCTGCCCAACTTCAGCGTCAGCCTGGGCCAGCTGGTGTATCCAGCCGTGGATCTCTCCGAGCAGATCTCCACAGCGGGCAAGGAGGCCTCCGGCACCGGCAACATGAAGATGGCGCTCAATGGTGCAGTCACGATCGGCACCCTCGATGGCGCCAACATCGAGATCCGCGATTGTGTTGGCGCCGAGAACTTCTTCCTGTTCGGCCACACCGCCGAGCAGATCGAGCAGCTGGGCCGCAGCGGCTACCACCCGATGCCCTGGATCGAGCAGGATCCGATGGTGCGGCAGGCTCTCGAGCTGATCGGCTCGGGTTATTTCAGCGAAGGGGATGGCGAGCTGTTCCACCCGCTGCTGGCCAGCCTCACCAGCCACGATCCCTTCCGGGTGATGGCCGATGTGGCCGACTACCGCCGCGCCCAGAACGCCGTGGATGAAGCCTGGCTCGACCGCGGCCGCTGGGCCCGGATGTCCCTGCACAACACGATGCGCTGCGGCTTTTTCAGCAGCGATCGCTCGATCCGCGATTACGCCGAGCGGATCTGGAAGGTGCCTTCGGTGCGGGTGCAGGCCAGCGCCGGCGCCCCGGCGCCCTAGGCGCTCGGGGGTTCGGGCTTGTCGCTGTCCTGCAGCGAGGGGAAGGTGGCTCGGATCGTCTGGGCCACCTCGCGGCGCACCGTGGTGCGGAAGGCGGCGGCGGCGGCGGCGTCAAGCACCGGATAGGAGCACGCTCCTTCGCTGCGCAGCGGCTTCCAGCTGGTGGTCTCCTGTTGCTTGAGAGCCTGCAGCGGTGCTTCGAAATCGACGCTCAGCTCCCGCCCCTGCGCCGCAACGGCCTCGATCCAGGCCTCCCGGGCCGGCGCCAGGTCCTTCGCTTTGAGGGTGTCGGGCAGCCCCAGCACCGGCTCGTAATGGTCGAGGGCGCGCAGCTCCTCCTCCAGCAGGATCACCCAGGCCGCCTCTTCCCCGGGCTGCAGCCCCAGCCGCTCGGCCTCGGACTGGAGGGCGTCGCAGTAGAAGCGCAGCCAGCGGTAATGCGACTTCTCCTTCAGCGACTTTTTCAGTGAGCCCTTGCCGCTGGCTGCCCGCTTGGGCAGGGCCGCCTCCGCCCGGCGCAGAAACACCCGGTCTTCCGGCTCCAGGTTGATGGCTCCCCAACGCTGGCGGTACTCCCAGAGCTCTTCGTACTGACGCACTTCTTCGGCGGTCCAGCCCAGCGTCAGCAGTTCCTCGCCCCTGCTCGTTTCGTCCTTCGCCACCGGCTCGCCTGTTGCACTGGCAGGCAGCGTAGAGGCAGGCCCCGAGCTGTCCCCGGGCGGGCTCAGCGCACCACCAGCACCGGGCAAGCGCTGTGGGTGAGCACCCGGTGGGTTTCGCTGCCCAGCAGCACCCCCTCCAGCCCGCGGCGGCCGTGGGAGGCCATCACGATCAGATCGGCGCCGTGGCGGCCGGCGGCCTCCACGATTGCCGCATAGGGAAGGGCGTGCACAACGGTGTCCTGGTCGCAGGGCACTCCCGCGGCCTGGGCCACGGCCGCGGCTTCCGCCAGGATCTGCTGGGCGTTGTCCCGCGCCGCTGTCACCAGCGCATCCACGGTGTGGGGATCCACCAGTTCACCCACGCCCACCAGGGAGATCGGGAAGTTGGTCTGCACGTGGAAGACGGTGAGTCGCGCCCCGAGGCTCTGGCTCAGCTCCACGGCCTGCTGCACGGCTTTGCCGGAGAGCTCGGAGCCGTCGGTGGGCACGAGCAGGTGGCGGTAGGGCATCAGCTGTGCAAGGGATCGCTGATCACCAGCGTGGAGCAGTTCAGGCGGCGCAGCAACCGACCCACCCGGTCGCTCGCGGCAATCGGCAGGCCGGCCACAACCCGCCGCTGGGAGCGCAGGATCACCAGGTCGTGGCTGGCGCTGGCAGCCAGCAGATCCGCTTCGATGGCCTGGCTCGGCTGCAGCACGATCTCCACCGGCACCGGACCTTCCCCCCAGCGCTGCAGGTGGGCCTTGAGCTGATCGCGCTCGGCGGCCGGCAGGTGGGGGTCGTGCAGGTGCAGCACGGTGATCGTCGCTCCAGCCTGGGCTGCCGTGCTGGCTCCGGATTGGCTTCTGGTTTGGGTTCTGCTGGTGGCGAGGCGCTCGGCCAGCTGGACCTGCTCCAGGGCCGCGGCGCTGAGATCCTTGATGGGCACGAGCAGGCGTTGGCTGGCGCTGGGGTCTTGCAGCAGACGGGCCACCACCACCGGGCAGGACACCAGGCGGCAGGTGGCATCCACCAGATCGCCAAACAGCCATTCACCCAAGAGTCGTGGGCCCAGGCGGTCGGGTGCTGCCAGCCCCATCACCACCAGATCGGCATCCTGCTCGAGGGCCACCCGGGCGATGCCCAGGGCTCCATCACTGTCGACCCGTAGCAGCGGCTGGCCGGACTGTTGTGCCAGTGCCAGTGCTTGTGCCTGTTGCAGCCAGGTGCGGCCGGCTGCGGCCCGCTCCGGAGCCACCACTTTGAGGGGCAGCAACCGACCTGCAGGTGCGGCGTCGGCTCCCGCCAGCAGGCGGGCCAGCTCCAGCAGGCGCCGCTCCTGGTCCGGGTTGGCGATCGGCACCAGCACCGCCAAACCCTGCCGCTGCAGGGCCAGTTGGCCGTCGGTCGCCGGGGTCAGAGCGACGGCGGATGCCGCCCCCAGCCGGGGCATCGCCCGGGCAGTGAGCCAGGGCCCCAGGCTGGCCGTCACCACCATCAGCGCCAGCACGCTGTTGAGCATCTGCTCATCCAGCAGCCCGCCGCGGAACCCCACGAAGGTGGCGGCCAGGGTGGCGGCCACCTGGGGCAACGACAGCGACCACAGTGTCAGGATCTGGGCGCCGTTGTAGCGGTAGAGGCGTCCGGCCCACCAGGCGGCGAGCCCCTTGCTGCCGATCAGGATGGCGATCAGCAGCAAGGCAAACAGCGATCCCGCCATGGTGCGGGCAAACACCGGCAGATTCAGCATCAGCCCCAGGTCGATGAAGAAGACCGGGATGAACAGGCTGGCGCCCACCACGATCACCTGCTCCTTCACCCGCCCTTCCGGCAACACCGCATTCACAGCCAGGCCTGCCAGGAAGGCACCGACGATCTTTTCCACGCCGGCCAGTTCGGCGGCGAGGGCCGCCAGAAACACTGCCAGCAGCACCGCCACAAACAAGGGGCTGTCGTTGTTGAAATTGCGCTGCACCAGGGCCTTGCCCACGCGCGTGATCACCAGCACCACCAGGGCGGCGTACACCACCACGCGCAGCAGCAGGGCCACCACCCCAATGGCGGTCAGATCCCCTCGGGCCAGGCCCATGCACAGGGCCAGCACCACCAGGGCGGCGATGTCGGTCAGGATCGTGCCACCGATGGCGACAGTGACCGCTTCCTCGCGCATCGCCCCGTAGCTGCGCACGATCGGGTAGCCCAGGGGGGTGTGGGAGGAGAGGATCGAGCCGATCAGCACGGCACTCAGCAGGGAGTAGCCAAAGCCCAGCCCCAGCAGCAAGCCGCCGGCCATCGGCAGGGCAAAGGTGAGCAGCCCGAAGCGGAAGGAGCGCAGGCGGATGCGGGCGAATTCAGCCAGGTCGATCTCCAGCCCAGCGATGAACAGCAGATAGATCACTCCCACATCGGAGAGCAGCTTCACCGTGGGTTCCTCCTGGTTCAGCCAGCCGAGGCCGAAGGGGCCGATGAGCACGCCCGCCATCAGCAGACCCACCAGATCGGGCAGGTGGAGCCGACGCACCAGTGGTGGCACCACCACGCTCACCCCCAGCAGCAGGGCAAACACCGCCAGGGGGTTCTCGGTGAGCCAGCTTGCGATCACGCGGCGCGGGGATTAAGGCGTTCCTTTCCAGCCCGCCAGGTGGGAGGCGGCACTGGAGCGGGCCAGGGCCCGGGCGCTGGGCAGGGCGGGCTCGAGCTGCTCGGAGCTGAAGGGCGGCAGGGGGCGGCTGCGCAACCAGGCCCCCCAGCGAAATTCGTGGAAAGGAATCAGCGGGGCGGGCGCCAGCACCCCTTCCTGCTTCAGCTTCCACACCAGGCTGCGGTAGGGGTCGTCCTGCAGACCGGTGAGCATCTCGGGGAGGGTTGAGGGGGCCAGGGGGCCGAGCCCGCGGCCGTCATAGAGGTAAAGCCAGCCGCGCCGGTGCAGGGCATCGAGCACGTCGTGGTGGTCGTCGCTGTCGAGCTCCAGCACCAGATAGCCGAAGGCGGTGGCCTCCGGCTCCATCTCGATCAGGGCTCGCAGGCGGTGGTGGCGGTCGACCATCCAGACGTCGCCGCGGCGGTTCCGCACCAGGGGCACCGGCTTGCTGCCCAGATAGGAGCGCCGTTCCCGGGCGTTTTCAGCGCTGAAATCCCGCAGCCGGCTGTGCACTTCCGCCAGTCCTACACAGAGCTGGGTCGGTCGCAGTTGGGCGATCGGCACCTCCACCAGTGCCGATCCCGGCTTGGGAGCCGGCAACGGTTGGTAGGGGGGGAGGCGCAGTGCCATGGCGGCGTGGGCGGCCTGAGTGACCCCATCCTGCCCGGTGCCGTCCGGGATGGGCTGCCGGAATAGGGTCGCCTCAGGTGTGAACGGCCATGGCTTCCCTCCCCAGCCCCGACCGCAGTGATGGTCCTCATGGACCGATTGGGGTGTTGGTGTGCGGCCATGGCAGCCGCAACCGACTGGCGGTGGCCGAATTCGCTCAGTTGGCCCAGGGCCTACAGGCGCTTCTGCCAGCGGTGCCTGTGGAATACGGCTATCTGGAATTTGCCCGGCCGATCCTGCGCGACGGCCTGGAGGCGCTGCGGGCCAGAGGCGTGACCCATGTGCTGGCGGTGCCGGCCATGCTGTTTGCCGCCGGGCATGCCAAGAACGACATCCCGTCGGTGCTCAATACCTACGCGGCCGAGACGGGACTGCGCATCGACTACGGCCGGGAGCTCGGGGTCGATCTGAAGATGATTCAGGCGGCTGGAGCCCGGATCCGCGAAGCCCTTGAGCAGGCCGGCGACGCTGTGCCTCTGCACGACACCTTGCTGGTGGTGGTGGGACGGGGTTCATCCGATCCAGATGCCAACTCCAACGTCGCCAAGGTGACGCGGATGCTGGTGGAGGGATTCGGCTTCGGTTGGGGCGAAACGGTTTATTCCGGCGTCACCTTCCCGCTGGTGGAGCCGGGGCTGCGCCATGTGGTGCGGCTGGGCTACCGGCGGGTCGTGGTGTTCCCCTATTTCCTCTTTTCGGGGGTGTTGGTGAGCCGAATTCAGCAGCACACCGACCGGGTGGCCGAGGACCATCCCGACGTGGAGTTCGTGAAGGCGTCGTACCTGGCCGATCACTCGCTGGTGCTGGACACCTTTGTGGAACGGGTGGCCGAGGTGGTGCGGGGTGACACCAACATGAATTGTTCGCTGTGCAAGTACCGCGCCCAGGTGCTGGGCTTCGAAACCGAAGTGGGGGCGCCGCAGCACAGCCACCATCACCACGTGGAGGGGCTCACCGACGGCTGTGACCTCTGCGAGCGGGAATGTACCGGCGCTTGCCAGCCCGATGGGGTGCCCATTCCCCTTGGTGGCCATGCCGCCCATAGCCACGATCACGGCCATCACCATCCGCCCTACCCCCACGCCGACCATCCCCTCGGCCCCCGCACCCTCCGCTCCGGTGGAGCCGCCTGAACGATGCGGGATTGGTGATCGAGCGCACCAATTCGGAAGATATCCGTGCTGTTTGACCTAGCTCATGGGTCTCGACGCAGTCAGGGTCTCGCGAGACTTGCCTACATCAGATCTGCTGATCGGTTGTCGCTTTCCCCATTTGGCACCTGTTTTCCCCCGTTTTCGTGGGGTTTTTCCCCAGAAATCGGGTTGTGGAGCCCGTGATGGCCATGGGTCTGGGGAATGTCTGGTTTTGTTCAAACAAGCCTTGACAGCTCCAGCCCGAAGTTGCCCGCTCCGCAAAGGGGTGTTGGTGGGACGCTCCTGGTGTCCGTCAGCACAGGCAATCTCAGGCTGGATTGGCTTGGGGGCGAGCCTGCTGCAGCGCTTTGACGCACCCCACGTTGCTGTGGCGTACTGGGGCCCTCCCCAACCATTGGTCGTCTTCCATGAGCAACGAGCGCAGTCATCTCCAACGCTGCATGGAGCCGGAGGTGTGCCGCATCGAGCCGGAGGCGTGCTCCATCAGCCTGGAAGCCGAGGTGCCGGAGGTGGTGTTTGAGGGCATGCGGGAGTTCCTCAATGACCATCCCAACTGGGATCAATACCGTCTGATTTCCTCTGCCCTGGCTAGCTTCCTGTTTCAGAACGGCTGCAGCGACCAGGGCGTCACCCAGCACTACCTCGACGGCCTGTTCCTGCGCCGCTGAGGCTTGAAACGGAATCGGCGCAAAAAAAAGCGGAGGGGCCAACCTCCGCCTGCATTTCCCTTGCCCGACCCTGTGACAGGTCGCAACGTCATTGTGCGCAGCTTGCTCAGCGTCGTTTGTGGCGATCGACACCGGATGTTGAGACGAGGACTGAGCCGAGTCCTGAGCCGCAAGATCGATTCGCCTTTTGGGGCAGTTGGGGGGATGGCTACTCGCCTCGGCGCAACCGGTTGGCAGCAGCCTCACAGGCGCGCCAGGTGATGGCCATCTCGGTGAGGGTGGGGCTCTGCCAGCCGGCCCGGGGCCAGCAGGCGCCATCCACCACCAGCACGTTGGGCGCCCCCCAGCACTGGTTGAGGGCATTCACCACGCCATCCTCGGCGCAGGCGGCCATGCGGGCGCCGCCCAATTCGTGGATGTAGTAGCCGGGGGGTGGTGCGTCGGGGCTGACCGCCAGGCTGCTGCGGATCCAGGGCTCGAGCAGGGGCAGCACGAACAGGTCTTCAATCGGCCGGATCTGACCTCCAGCGGCGGCCACCACGGCCGCCATGCGCTGATGCATGTGGGCCACCAGGCGTTGCTCGTTGTCGCCCCAGCGGCAGGTGATGTGGGCGGTCGGTAGCCCCCAGGCATCGCGCTGTTCCGTGTTCAGGGTGACCCGGTTGTCGGGGTTGGGCAGCACGTCGCCGTGGCCGATCAGGAAGCCCACCGCCTCGCCGCGGCGGCGTTGCAGCAGCTTGGGCGGATCAAAGCGTTGCAGCGCCGTCCAGAGGCCGTAGCCGCCGTGGAAGTCGACCTCGCTGCCGGGCTCCAGGTTGACGGTGTTGGGAATGAAGCAGCTGCCGGCTCCTGAAAGCTCCGGCGCCACGCCGGGGGCGGCCACATCGGGGATCGAGAAGAAGCGGCTGCTGGAGATGTGGTCCATGAGGTAGCGGCCGAGGCTCCCGGAGGGGTCGATCAATCCCCCGCGCTGATGGGTCTCGCTGGAGTGCAGCAGGATCCGCAACGTTTCGATCGTCGAGGCGCAGAGCACCACCAGGGGCGCGTCGATCCGCTCCTGGGATCCGGTGCGGCTATCCACCAGCACCACACCCCTGGCCTGGTCGCCGTCGAGCAGCAGATGGCTCACCACGGCGTTGCTGCGCACCTGGGTGCGGCCGGTGGCCCGGGCCAGGGCCAGGGTGCGGCCCTGGCTCGAGGAGCGGGGCCAGCCCGGGCCGCGGTGCAGGTTGAAGCCCCGGGAGGCGATCAGGGGCAGACCGAGATCGCGGCCGATGCACGCCTGCAGATGCTGCTCTCCCGGGGTGAGGGGCAGGGGCGGCAGAAAGTGGCCATCGGGCAACTGCGGCAGGCCGTCGCAGGCGCCATGCACCTCCAGCAGTTGCTCGAGTCGGGTGTAGTAGGGGGCGAGGTCGCTGCTGCCGATGGGCCAGCCGGGCCCTTGGCCATCGCGTTCAGCTGCCTGAAATTCGTAGTCGGAGAGGCGCAGGGTGATGCCGCCCCAGGTGAGGCTTTTGCCCCCCACCTGTCGCCCGCGACTCCACAGAAACGGTGCATCGTCGGGGGTGGAGTAGGGGTTGCGCTGCTCATCGACGAACAGGCTGGGGTTGTGTTTCCAGAACCCCGGGTGGTGGCGCTGCAGGCGCTGCTTGCCGCTGGCGATATGGGCCACGCGCCGCGCCGTGTTGAGCGGTTCACTGCCGAAGGCCTGGCGGCTGGAGAGATCGGGGCCGGCCTCCAGCACCAGCACCTGCAACCCCGCTTCCGCCAGCACCATCGCCGCCACGCCACCGGTGGCACCGGAGCCCACCACGATCGCGTCGGGTGGGCTCGTTGGGGCGGAGGCCTTCATCGGGCGGAGCGGCACAGGGGGCGGATCGGGGCGTGGGCCAAGCCCGGGCAAAGCACAACGCCCGAGCGAAACAAAAGCCCGACCAAAACGAAACCCCGACAGGGGGCTGCCGGGGTTTCGAGGATGTGGTGGCGGGGGCGAGATTTGAACTCGCGACCTTCGGGTTATGAGCCCGACGAGCTACCAGACTGCTCTACCCCGCGTCAACTTCCCAACCATACCAGTCGGGGTGGTCCCTCCAGCTGGTTCCGTCGAGCTGGTCACTTCAGCTAGTCAGTCGAAGCGCAGCTCCCCGAGCACCTCGAGGCGCAGATGGGGAGCGGGCTGCAAGAACTGGCTGCGCAGCTCCTCCAAGGTCATCGGCGTCAGCCAGTCGAGTTGCTCCAGCAGGTGGAGGGCCACCGCATGTTTGGCCCGGGCGGAGCCGTCCTCCACCTTGATCGCCACCCCCATGCCCTCGCCCACGCGGCTGAGGCACTGGATGCCCTCGGCACCGCCCTTGCTCACCACCTGGCCGTGGCCGCGGCGCATCAGTTCGGTGTCGAAGCGCCCCTCGCCCGCCACCAGCTCCGGGTGGGCCAGCATCGCCCGGCTGAGCCGCTCCAGGTCGGCCTGGCTGCCGGCCCCCAGGTGGGCATAGAGCAGGGCCATCTGGGCCAGTTGCAGCTGCAGGGTGGGGGCGCCGCAGTCGTCCCGCGCGGTGAGCAGCTCGGCGGCGGGCTGGGCGAGCAGATCACCGACGCGCTTGAGCACCTCCTGCTGCAGGGGGTGCTCCTTCTGCAGGTAGCTTTCGGTGCTCCAGCCCAGCCGGCGGCAGGTGGCCAGAAAGGCGGCGTGCTTGCCGGAGCAGTTGTGCTCGAGGGGGCTGGTGCCGCAGTCGGGCACGGGGCACTGCAGCTGCTCGGCTTCGATCTCAGCCCCCCAGAGCAGCTTGAAGGCCTCGCGGGCATGCATCGCTGTGCCGGCATGGCTGGCGCAGGCGATGGCCAGGCCCCGCTCGCCGCAGTTGCACTGCTCGGCCGCGCCGCTGCTCACAAACACGGTGGCCTGGAAGGGCTTGAGGGCGGAGCGCACAAAGCTCAGCTGTTGGGGATCGCCCGCCCGCATCAACACCCGGCCCCGGCCGTCGCACACCACAGCGTGGACCCGATGGCGGGATTCGACGATGCCGTTGCGCAGCAGGCGCACCTCCAGGGGAGGGATGCCCCCGCGGGCAGTGCCACCAAAACTGGAGGACAGGGTCACAGAAGCCCGGGAACCGATCTCACAGAGCCTGACAGAGGCTGGCCCCCGCCAAGGCCAGGATCACCGCCAGTGCCGCACCCTGCTGTAGCCGCCGCAGCACGGGCTGCACCTGGTGCTGGGCGACGAGCAGGTCCTGTTGGCGCCAGGCCAGGGGCTTCTCCCACACCTGGCCGTCGTACCAGCCCGATTCTTCGTACTCCACCCGCTCGGAGATCAAGCGCCGGTGGACGTAGGTCCAGCCCAGCCACTGGCGCACCAGCAGCAGGATCGGCAGGGCCACGGCAGCCACCATGCCCGCCAGCACCAGCTGGGCCGGGTGGTGGCGCAGCACCCAGCTGCCACTGGCCACCAGCACCGTCACGGGCAGCAGCAGCAACCAGCTGGTGGCCAGGGGGCGCAGCAGCCCGGCCAGGCTCTGGGAGGGCCACACGAAAAACCAGGACGCCAGCAGTTGCTCGTATTCCTGCAGGGGCCGTTGCTCGGGCGGCACCGGGCAAGGCATGGCGCTCAGGGCGAAATGGCTGGAATTGACGATACGAAACGCACCTGTTCACCGTGGCCCCAGAAGGATTCGAGGTCGTAATAGGTGCGTTCGCTGGGGGTGAGCACGTGCACGATGACCTCGCCGTAGTCGAGCAGCATCCAGCGTCCCTCCTTCTGGCCCTCCCGGCGGAGGGGCAGCCTGCCGGTGGTCGCTTCGATTTGATCCTCAGCCGAGCGGGCGATGGCGCGCACCTGCACATCGGAGAGGCCGCTGCAGATCACAAACCAGTCGGCCAGTGAACTGACCTCATCCACCCGGATTAATCGAATGTCGACGGCCTTGCGGTCGTCGCAGGCTTCAGCGGCAAGCCGGGCCAGCTGTTCGCTCGTCAGATCAGCCATAGACGTTCTCACTGGTCACCGATTGGCGGGAGCCCTGCTGCTGGGCCATTTCGGCGCGGGCTTTGCCTGCACTCTTGCGCAGGGCCTCGAGCCGGTCTTCGTAGAAGGTGCGCTTTTTCTTTTTGCGGGTTTGCTCCACCAGCTCCTTGAGGGCGCCACCCAGGCTTTTGTAGGCATTGGGCAGGCTGTAGCCGAAGCGGGTGGCCAGGTCGATCGCCCGCTCATCGGCGGCGATGGCGTCCTGCAGGCGCTTCTCCGAGTTGTTCTTGAGGTAGAGGCGGTAGCCGGCAAAGCCGGAGAGCCCCATGGCCATTACCAGCAGCAGCCCGTCCTGCACCCATAGCTCGCCAATGGCCCCACCCAGGCCGATGGCCAGGGCGGCCATCTCCCAACCGTCGCGGGGCACGGCGTCGTTCTGGATGCGGCCCACCTCGTGCCAGAAGAGCAGGTTGCGGTGGTCGACCGCCAGGGCATCCCACTTCTCCAGATCTACCTGGATCTCCACCTCGTCGCGACCGATTTCCTCGATGGTGATCAGGGGCGGCTCCACCGAGGCGGCCGCTTCCACAAACACCCAGCTCTGCAGTTCGGGAGGCAGTAGCCCTTTCAGGCGCTGGAGTTCGCTCATCGGGTGAGTGACCACGTTAAGAATCAGGTTAGCGATTCCCTCCGCAGGGGCTGGGGGCGGCGGTCGAATCGGTCCCGTGAGATAGGGCCTGAGGGGCCCATGAGAGGCTAGGCAGGTTTGGCTTGCACACCCCCATGCCCCGCCGCACGGACCTCAGGTGCATCCTGCTGCTGGGCTCGGGTCCGATCGTGATCGGCCAGGCCTGCGAATTCGATTACTCCGGCACCCAGGCCTGCAAGGCCTTGCGCGCCGAGGGCTTTGAGGTGGTGTTGGTGAATTCCAACCCGGCCTCGATCATGACCGATCCGGACATGGCGGATCGCACCTACATCGAGCCGCTCACCCCCGAGGTGGTGGCGCGGGTGATCGAGATCGAGAAGCCCGACGCCCTGCTGCCCACCATGGGCGGCCAGACCGCTCTCAACCTGGCCGTCGCCCTCGCCCAGAACGGCACCCTGGCCAAGCACGGCGTCGAGCTGATCGGCGCCAACCTTCAGGCCATCCAGAAGGCGGAAGATCGGCTTCTGTTCAAGGAGGCGATGGCGCGCATCGGCGTGGCGGTGTGCCCCTCCGGCATCGCCAACACCCCGGATGAGGCCGAACGGGTGGGCGACGCCATCGGCAGCTACCCGCGCATCATTCGTCCCGCCTTCACCCTGGGTGGCAGCGGCGGCGGCATCGCCTACAACCCTGAGGAGTTCCGGGCGTTCTGCCAGAGCGGCCTGGAGGCCAGCCCCGTCTCCCAGATCCTGATCGAGCAGTCGCTGCTCGGCTGGAAGGAGTTCGAACTGGAGGTGATGCGCGACACCGCCGACAACGTGGTGATTGTGTGCAGCATCGAAAACCTCGACCCCATGGGGGTGCACACCGGTGACTCGATCACCGTCGCTCCGGCCCAGACCCTCACCGACCGCGAATACCAGCGGCTGCGCGACCAGTCGATCGCGATCATCCGCGAGATCGGCGTCGATACCGGCGGCAGCAACATCCAGTTCGCCATCAACCCCGCCAACGGCGACGTGGTGGTGATCGAGATGAATCCGCGGGTCTCGCGCAGCTCGGCCCTCGCCTCCAAGGCCACGGGCTTTCCGATCGCCAAGATCGCCGCCCGCCTGGCGGTCGGCTACACCCTCGACGAAATCGTCAATGACATCACCGGCGCCACGCCGGCCTGCTTCGAGCCCACGATCGATTACGTGGTCACGAAGATTCCACGCTTCGCCTTCGAGAAGTTCCGCGGCAGCCCTGCGGTGCTCACCACGTCGATGAAGTCGGTGGGGGAGGCGATGGCGATCGGCCGCTGTTTTGAGGAGTCGTTTCAAAAGGCGCTGCGGTCCCTGGAAACGGGCCATGCCGGCTGGGGCTGCGACCGGCCCGATGCCAGCTGGGATCCCACCGAGCTGGAGCGGGCCCTGCGCACCGCCACCCCCGAGCGGATCTTTGCCGTGCGCGCGGCAATGCTCGCCGGCCGCAGCGACGACCAGATCCACCAGCTCAGCGCCATCGATCCCTGGTTTCTCGCCAAGCTGCGCCGCATCCTCGAGGCCGAGCAGCGGCTGCTGCTGGGCCGCCAGCTGGCGGAGCTCGAGGCTCCGGCCCTGCTCGAGCTCAAGCAGCTGGGCTTTTCGGATCGTCAGCTCGCCTGGGCCACTGGCAGCCAGGAGCTTGAGGTGCGCCGCCACCGCCAGGCCCTGGGGGTGAACGCCGTGTTCAAAACCGTCGACACCTGTGCGGCGGAATTTGCCTCCAGCACGCCGTATCACTACTCCACCTACGAGCGGCCGCTGGAGCGGCTCAACGCTGCCGGTGCGCTGGAGATGGTGCCGCCTGAAAACGAGGTGCAGCCGGAGAGCCGCCGCAAGGTGATGATCCTGGGCGGTGGCCCCAACCGCATCGGCCAGGGCATCGAATTCGACTATTGCTGTTGTCATGCCTCCTTCGCCCTGCAGGCCGAAGGCTTCGCCACGGTGATGGTGAACAGCAACCCGGAAACGGTGTCGACCGACTACGACACCAGCGATCGGCTCTACTTCGAGCCGCTCACCCTCGAGGACGTGCTCAACGTGATCGAGGTGGAGCGCCCCGAGGGGGTGATCGTGCAGTTCGGTGGTCAGACGCCGCTGAAGCTGGCGATCCCGCTGCTGCGCTGGCTGGCCTCACCCGAGGGGCTGGCCACCGGCACCCGGATCTGGGGCACTTCGCCCGAATCGATCGATGCCGCCGAAGACCGGGAGCAATTTGAGGCGATCCTGCGGCGGCTGGAGATCCGCCAGCCCCGCAATGGCCTGGCCCGCAGCGAGGCCGAGGCCCGCGCCGTGGCCGATCGCGTGGGCTACCCCGTGGTGGTGCGCCCCAGCTATGTGCTGGGCGGCCGCGCCATGGAGGTGGTGTACGGCGAAGACGAACTCAACCGCTACATGCTGGAAGCTGTGCAGGTGGAGCCCGACCACCCGGTGCTGATCGACCAATACCTCAACAACGCCATCGAGGTGGATGTGGATGCCCTCTGCGATGGCGATGGCGTGGTGGTGATCGGCGGCGTGATGGAGCACATCGAGCCAGCGGGCATCCACTCGGGCGACTCAGCCTGCTGGCTGCCGTCGGTGAGCCTCAGCGAGGCGGCCCTAACCACGATCCGCGAGTGGAGCCGGGCCCTGGCCCTGGCCCTGGGGGTGCGCGGCCTGATCAACCTGCAGTTCGCCGTGCAGAACGACCCGGAGCAGGGCGAGCGGGTGTTCATCATCGAGGCCAACCCCCGCGCCTCCCGCACGGTGCCGTTTGTGGCCAAGGCCACCGGCGTGCCCCTGGCCAAGGTGGCCAGCCAGCTCATGGCCGGCCGCACCCTGGCGCAGCTGGGGCTCACGGCCGAGCCCATCCCGCCCCTGCAAACCGTCAAGGAGGCGGTGCTGCCGTTCAAGCGCTTCCCGGGCTCCGACACCCTGCTGGGGCCGGAGATGCGCAGCACCGGTGAGGTGATGGGCATCGCCAGCAGCGCCGGCATGGCTTACGCCAAGGCTGAGCTGGCCGCCAATGAAGCCCTCCCCACCGGTGGCACGGTGTTCCTCTCCACCCACGACCGCGACAAGGCGGCCCTGGTGCCGGTGGCGCAGCGTCTGGTGGGCCTGAGCTTTGCCCTGATTGCCACCAGCGGCACCGCAGAGGCCCTGCGGGCTGCGGGGCTGGCGGTGGAATCAATCCTGAAGGTGCACGAGGGCCGGCCCAACATCGAGGACGCGATCCGCTCGGCCCGGATCCAGCTGATCATCAACACGCCGATTGGCCGTCAGGCGGTGCACGACGACCAATACCTGCGCCGTGCCGCCCTTGATTACGCCGTTCCCACTGTCACCACGCTTGCTGGTGCCCGCGCGGCACTCGAGGCGATTACGGCCCTGCAGCAGCAGACGCTTGAGGTGAATGCCCTGCAGGACATTCATCAGGCGCCGTCCCGTTAGGGCCCGGTCCCTCTCGTTAGGGTTGGGGGCCTTGCATCGCCTCCCCCCGTGACCGCCACCCCCGAGGCCCCCGCATCGATGGCCAGCACCTCGCTTGCCCCCGGCAGCGACTGCACCGCTGCCTTCCGCGCCGCCTACGAGAACCGCTACACCTGGGAGCCGGGCTTTGGTGGTTACAAGGGCCGTGCCGTGTGGGAGCAGCCCGGGGCTGCCGGTGCCCCCGACCAGTGCGCTGAGGGCACTTTCGTGGTGGGTGCCGACCTCAAGGCCACGGTGGAGGGCATCACCGATGAGGCGATCCACAAGGCCGTGGCGTCCCAGCTGTGGGAGGTGGCGATCCATCGGGTGCGCCGCAGCTTCGAGCAGACCCACGGCGAGAACACATTCACTGCCGGCGATACCGATGCGGTGGGCACGGAGGTGATCGTGGGCGGCAAGAACACCGGTGACCGCTACCGGATCAAGGGCAATGTGGTGACGATGGTGCACCGCCACATCCACGGCACGGTGGTGACGATCTTCACTGAATCCACCACCGACACCGGCAATGGCTACCTCAGCAGGAGCTATTCCAGCCAGTACGCCGACCCCGCCAGCGGCGCAGCCAAGGGCGGCACCAGCCGCTTCACAGACACCTTCGTGCCCCTCGCCGGCACCGGCCCCTGGGTGCTGAGTGAGCGGGTGGTGGAGACGGATGCCTTCGGCGACACCCCTGCTGGCCGCCAGGTGTTTCGGTTCGAGGATCTCCAGCCTCTGGCCCCATCTCCCCATCCATGACACCATCGGCCTGCGTTGCCGTGCCTGTCCATGGGGCTGCTGGATCAGATCAATTCAGTTGTGTGGGGCCCGCTCACCCTCTGGTTGCTTGGCCTCACCGGTTTGTATCTGATGGTGGGTCTTCGGTTCATGCCCCTGCGGCGGCTCGGCTACGGCTTCCGCCAGGCGATTGATTCGATCCGCAACAGTCAGGGCGAGGGTGATGTCAGTGCCTTCGCCAGCCTCAGCACGGCTCTGGCCGCCACGATCGGCACGGGCAATGTGGCCGGCGTGGCCGGAGCCATCAGCCTTGGTGGCCCCGGTGCGGTGTTCTGGATGTGGCTGATCGCCCTGGTCGGCATGGCCACCAAGTACGCCGAATCACTACTCGCCGTTCACCACCGCGAAGTCGATGACCTCGGTGAGCATGTGGGCGGGCCGATGTATTTCATCCGCAATGGTCTCGGCCCCCGCTGGGCCTGGATGGCGAGCCTGTTCGCCGTCTTTGGCACCCTGGCAGGCTTTGGCATCGGCAATGGCGTGCAGGCACACGAGATGGCCCTGGCGCTCAACAAGTCGATGGGTGTTCCCGAACTGGCCACGGGCGTGGTGATGGCGGGGATCGCCTTTGCCGTGCTGATTGGTGGCATCGAGCGGATCGGCAAGGTCACCGAGGTGGTGGTGCCGCTGATGGCGGCTGTGTATGTAGGGGGTGCTTTGGTGATCCTGTTGGCTCAAAGCGGCGAGATCCCGGCAGCCTTCGGGCTGATCTTCCAAGACGCCTTTAGCGGCAAGGCGGCGGCTGGTGGCGCGCTCGGCACCGTGATCCGGGCCGGCATCTCCCGCGGCATCTTCTCCAACGAATCCGGCATGGGCACGGCCCCGATCGCCCAGGCGGCCGCCAAGCCGGGTGATCCGGTGCTGCAGGGCAGCGTGGCCATGATCGGCACCTTCATCGACACCATCGTGATCTGCACGATGACGGCCCTGGTGATTGTGATCAGTGGCCTTTACGGCAGTGGTGAGAGTGGCGTTGCGCTCACCATGAGTGCCTTCGACAAGGGACTGCCGGGTTCGGCCTGGTTGGTGACCTTCGGCACGGTGTTCTTCACCGGCACCACCATTCTCGGCTGGGGTTACTACAGCGAGCGCTGCCTGGAGTTTCTGGTGGGGACCCGGGCGATCAAGCCGTTCCGATTGGTGTGGGTGGCGATGGTTGTGGTTGGTGCCGTGGCCACCGGTGGTGTGATCTGGACCATCGCCGATATTCTCAACGGCCTGATGGTGCTGCCCAACCTGATCGGTGTGTTGCTGCTCTCCGGCACCGTGTTCCGGCTCACCCGTCAGTACGACTTCGGAGCCAGCAGGGGTTAGGGCAGGGGCGTGATGGTTTGGAGCTTGTCGTTGAGCTGGCTGGCCATCGCCTGCCGGCCAACGGCCAGCACCTTGAGGGTGTCTTCATGCATGCGCAGCTGGGCATCGGCCACCTGCATGCCCCGCACCAGTTCCTTCATGTCGTCGGGAAGGCTGTTGAGGTCGTAGCGCTTGCCTTCGAAGGTGAGCACGGGCGGTTGGTTGCTGGCGGCTTGGCTGGCGCTATCCACGGAAGACGGGGAACGGAAGGTCTCAGGATACGGGTGGGCGGCCAGCCGGTCGCTTGAAGAAAAACATCAGCAGCGGCCCCACCTGAGCCGCCTCCACCATCTCCCAGTTCTCCTTGCCGAGGGCATTGAGGAAAAACTGCAGCTGCTCCGCTGGGTGGCGCGGCTTGGTTGCTGCAGCGTCGTACTGCTGGGGGAATTCCTGCTTCAGAAACTCAGGACTCAGGGCGCCGCCGAGCCGCTCACTGTCGGCCTCGGGGGAGGGCGGCCCTGGTGGATTGCCGCTCTCCACATTGATGTGGATCACCCGGTATTCCCACGTCATCACGTCTGCAGATGAATGAATTGGCGCTCGCAGAGCTCGCGGTAGCGGCCTCCCTGCGCCATGAGCGCATTGTGGCTGCCCTGCTCCACGATCCGCCCACCATCGAGCACCAGGATCCGGTCGGCTCCCTGAACGGTGGCGAGGCGGTGGGCGATCACCAGCACGGTGCGCCCCGCCATCGCCTGCTCCAGCCCCCGCTGCACCGCCTCTTCGGCCTCGGCATCCAGGGCGCTGGTGGCTTCATCGAGCAACAGCACGGCGGGGTTGCCCAGCACAGCGCGGGCGATGGCCAGGCGTTGCAGCTGACCGCCGGAGAAGTTGCTGCCCCGCTCTTCGATGCGGCTGGCGTAGCCCTGGGGTAGGGCCTCAATGAAGCCGGCGGCGTTGGCCAGCTCGGCGGCCTGCCGGATCGCCGCCTCGCTGGCGGGCCGCCCGAAAGCGATCGCCTCGGCCACGCTGCCCGAAAACACGCTGCTCTGCTGGGGCACCAGGGCCACCGCCCGGCGCAGGTCGCGGGCCCGCAAGTCGGCGAGGTTTTGGCCATCGAGCAGCACCCGGCCCTGCTGGGCGGTGTTGAACCGCAGCAGCAGCGAAAACAGGGTGCTTTTGCCGGCCCCCGAGGGTCCCACCAACGCCACCACCTGCCCGGGTTGCACCGCCAGGTTGAGGTCGTGCAGAACGGGTTGGCCTGGGGTGTAGCCGAAGCGCACCTGCTCGAGCACCAGCGCGCCATGCACGGGCCCGAGAGGTTGAGCCGTGGGTCGGTCGGGGGCCTCCACCGGTTCCGCCTCAATCGCCCGCAGCCGACGCAGCGAGGCCTGGCCCTGCTGGAATTCGTTGAAGTTGGTGGTGAGATGAGAGATCGGATCGATCAGCATCAGCAGCGCCGCCACATAGCTGCTGAACCCCTGGCTGCTGAGGCCACCCGCCTGGATGCGAGCGGCGCCGATCAGCAGCACCGTGAGAATGCCGGCGGCCTCCAGGAAGCCCACCACCGGATGTTGCAGGGCGAGCAGCTTGAGGGTGCGGTAGCGGGCTCGGCGGTGTAGGTCGATCTCGGCGTCAAAGCGCTTCTGCAGCCAGGGTTCCGCGGCAAAAGCCCGCACCAGCGGCAGCCCGCCGATCGCTTCACCCAGCAGGCCAGCCAGCTCGCTCACCTGCTTCTGGCTGCGTTCAGCGGCGGTCATCACCCGCGCCCCGAAGCTGCTCACCAGCAGCACCACCACGGGAGCCAACAGCAGGGTGGCCAGGGCCAGGGGCCAGTCGAGCCAGACCATGTAGCCCAGCACGACGACCAGTTGCAGGGCGCT
>VGQC01000027.1 GCA_016882385.1 Cyanobacteria bacterium M_DeepCast_100m_m1_067
CTGCGCATCCGCCACTCCATGAGCCATGTGATGGCCATGGCGGTGCAGCGCCTGTTTCCGAAGGCTCAGGTCACCATCGGCCCCTGGACCGAGAGCGGCTTCTACTACGACTTCGACAGCCCGGACCCCTTCACCGAGGCCGATCTCAAGGCCATCAAGAAGGAGATGATCCGGATCATCAACCAGAAACTGCCCCTCGAGCGCCTTGAGGTGAGTCGCGCCGAGGCCGAGGCGCGCATCCGGGCCCAGAACGAGCCCTACAAGCTCGAGATCCTGGCGGGCATCCAGGAGCCCATCACCCTGTACACCCTCGGTGAGCAGTGGTGGGACCTCTGCGCCGGCCCCCATGTGGCCAACACCAGCGAACTGAACGCCAAGGCGTTTGAGCTTGAAAGTGTGGCCGGTGCCTACTGGCGCGGCGATGAAACCAAGGCCCAGCTGCAGCGCATCTACGGCACCGCCTGGGAAACCCCCGAGCAGCTGGCCGAACACAAGCGCCGCAAGGAAGAGGCCCTGCGCCGCGATCACCGGCGCCTCGGCACCGATCTGGATCTGTTCTCGATCGAGGACGAGGCCGGCGCCGGCCTGGTGTTCTGGCATCCGCGCGGTGCCCGCATGCGCCTGCTGATCGAAGATTTCTGGCGTCAGGCCCATTTCGCAGCCGGATACGACCTGCTGTACACGCCACATGTGGCGGATATCAGCCTGTGGAAAACCTCTGGCCACCTCGACTTCTACGCCGAGAGCATGTTTGGCCCGATGCAGGTGGATGAGCGGCAATACCAGCTCAAGCCGATGAACTGCCCGTTCCACGTGCTCACCTACGCCGCCACCCTGCGCAGCTACCGCGAGCTGCCGATCCGCTGGGCCGAGCTGGGCACCGTGTACCGCTACGAACGCCCCGGCGTGATGCACGGCCTGATGCGGGTGCGCGGCTTCACGCAAGACGACGCCCACGTGTTCTGCCTGCCCGAGCAGATCAGCGATGAAATCCTGGGCATCCTCGATCTCACCGAGGAGATCCTCTCCACCTTCGATTTCCGCAACTACGAGATCAACCTCTCCACCCGTCCGGAGAAGTCGATCGGCGAAGACGGCGTATGGGAGCTGGCCACCCAGGGGCTGATCGAGGCGCTGGAGCGCAAGGGATGGGCCTACAAGATCGACGAAGGCGGCGGTGCCTTCTACGGCCCCAAGATCGACCTCAAGATCGAAGATGCCATCGGCCGGATGTGGCAATGCTCCACCATCCAGCTCGACTTCAACCTGCCCGAACGCTTCGGGCTGGAGTATGTGGCCGCCGATGGCACGCGCCAGAGGCCGATCATGATCCACCGCGCCATCTTCGGCTCGCTGGAGCGGTTCTTCGGGATCATGACCGAGAACTACGCCGGCGATTTCCCCTTCTGGCTGGCCCCCGAGCAGATCCGGCTGCTGCCGGTCACCGATGAGGTGAGGCCCTACGCCGAGAAGCTGCTCGCCCAGCTCAAGGCTGCTGGCGTGCGGGCCACCATCGACCACTCCGGCGATCGCCTCGGCAAGCTGATCCGCAACGGCGAGCAGATGAAGATCCCTGTCCTGGCCGTGATCGGCGCCAAGGAGGCCGAAAGCGGCGAACTGAGCCTGCGCAGCCGCCGCGATGGAGATCTGGGCAGCGTGGCTGTGGCCGATCTGCTCGCAGCCGCGACGGGTGCCAACACCGGCCGCGCCGCGGGGCTGGGCCTGCCAACCAGCTCCAGTACGAGCTCCAGCTCCAGCGCAAGTACGAGCTCCTGAGACCAACCCGATGACCACCCTGCTGGCCGGCGACATCGGCGGCACCAAGACCCTCTTGGCGCTCTACGAGCTCGGTGCGGCAGGCGACCTGAGCCTGCTGCGCAGCCAGCGCTATCCATCGGCCGACTGGGACGACCTGGCGCCCATGGTGAGGGCCTTCCTGGATGCCGGATCCCAGCAGCCCCCGGCTGCAGCCTGCCTGGCTGTGGCCGGGCCGGTGGAGGGGGGTCTGGCCCAGCTCACCAACCTCAGCTGGCAGCTGGACGAGGCCCGGCTGGCGAGCACAACCGGGATTGACCAGGTCGCATTGGTCAATGATTTCGCTGTTCTGATCTATGGGCTGCCCCACCTCGCCGAGCACCAGCAGGCCCCGATCCGTTCGGGGCGGCCCCGGCCCGAAGCGCCGCTGCTGGTGCTAGGGGCGGGAACGGGCCTGGGCGTGGCCTACGGGGTGCCCACGCCCATGGGCCTGGTGGCCATCGCCAGCGAAGCCGCCCATGGCGAATTTGCCCCCCGCAGCCAGGCGGAGTGGGAGCTCAAGCAATGGCTGGCTGCTGAACGCGGGCTCGAGCGGGTGTCGATTGAGCGGGTGGTGAGTGGTACGGGGCTGGGCGAGGTGGCGCGCTGGTTGCTGGCCAGTCGCCACCTGGACGGCAGCCATCCCCTCAGCACCATGGTGGATGGAGACGCCTTACCTGCGGCAGTGGCCGCAGCCGCAGCCCGGGGCGATGTCCTGGCCAGCGAAGCCCTGGCGCTCTGGATCAGCTGTTACGGCAGCGTCTGCGGCGATCTCGCCCTAGCCGGCCTCAGCCGCGGCGGAGTGTGGCTGGCCGGCGGCACCGCCGCAAAACTGCTGGCGGCCCTCCAGTCGCCCGGTTTCACGGAGGCCTTTCTGCGCAAGGGACGCCTGGCTGCCGTGCTGGCCGACATGCCGATCACGGCCGTGCTCGATCCGGCGATCGGCCAGTTCAGTGCCGCCTGCCGAGCGCGCATGCTCATTGCCTGAGACACTGGGCCGAGCAGAAGTTGTTGCATGGTGCGCCCCCGGGTCGGCCAAGGGGTTGTGGTTCACGTTCCCGCCACCACGGCCAATGTGGGTCCTGGCTTTGACTGCCTCGGGGCGGCCCTTGATCTCGACAACGTCTTCCAGATGCGCTGCATCGAGGGCGGCAGCGAACGCTTCGATCTGATCATCGAAGGCAGCGAGGGCGCCCACCTGCGCGGGGGCCCCGACAACCTGGTGTACCGCTCCGCCCAACGGGTTTGGAAGGAGGCCGGTGAGGAGCCGGTGGCCCTCGAGGCCCGGGTGCGCTTGGCCGTGCCACCGGCCCGGGGCCTGGGCAGCAGCGCCACGGCCATTGTGGCCGGCCTGATCGGCGCCAACGCCCTTGTGGGTGAGCCGCTGAGCCGCGAGAAGCTCCTGGAGTTGGCCATCGACATCGAAGGCCATCCCGACAACGTGGTGCCCTCCCTGGTGGGCGGGCTGTGCATGACCGCCAAAGCCGCCTCCCACCGCTGGCGGGTGGTGCGTTGCGAGTGGTCGCCGGAGGTGCAGGCGGTGGTGGCGATCCCCGCCATCCGGCTCACCACCAGCGAAGCCCGCCGGGCCATGCCCAAGTCGATTCCGGTGGGCGATGCGGTGATCAACCTGGGATCGCTGACGCTGCTGCTGCAGGGCCTGCGCACCGGCAACGGCGACCTGATCACCGATGGCATGCACGACCGCTTGCATGAGCCCTACCGCTGGGGTTTGATCCATGGCGGCAAAGCCGTGCGGGAAGCGGCTCTGGCCGCCGGTGCCTGGGGCTGCGTGATCAGCGGTGCCGGCCCCAGCCTGCTGGCCCTCTGCCCCAAGCCCGCGGCCGAAGCGGTGAGCACAGCAATGGTGCGGGCCTGGCACCAGGCCGGCGTGGAGTCGCGCTCCGAGGTGCTGGCCATCCAGCAGCAAGGGAGCCGCTGGGAGGCGCTGCCCGATCAACCGGCTGCAGCCTCCAGCTGAATCCGGCAATCCAAGGGCAATCCAATTCGGAAATCTAGGTATATCTACTCAAGAGTCTCGGGGCGACTGATAGATTCAAAGCCGACTCCAACAGGGTCCGATATCGGTCCTGCCCTGGGAATCACCAGATCTGCAACCGGGCCGTGATGGACGCCAACCTGCCCCTGCTCGCCGCGTCCAGCCTTGCCCTGACGTCCGGGGACAGCGCCTTTCCTTGGTTGAGCCTGATCGTGCTGCTGCCGGCGGCAGTTGCCCTGTTGATGCCCCTGCTGCCGGGAGACGGCAGCGATCCGAAATGGCCGCGAACCCTGGCCTTGGGCGCCCTGGGGGTCGACCTGGCCCTGATGCTGGTGTGCTTTAGCCAGCATTACGACGGCTCGGTCAGTGGCCTGCAACTGGTGGAGCGGGTCAGCTGGGTGCCTGCCCTTGGCCTGGAGTGGTCCCTGGCGGCCGATGGCCTGTCGGCGCCTTTGGTGCTGCTCTCCGGCGTTGTCACGCTGCTGTCGGTAGCGGCCAGCTGGAACATCCAGCGCAAAACCCGGCTCTACTTCGGCTTGATGCTCGTGCAGGCCTCGGCCCAGGGCCTCATATTTCTCTCCCAAGACTTCCTGCTGTTCTTCCTGGCCTGGGAGCTGGAACTGGTGCCGGTTTACCTGCTGATCGCCATCTGGGGCGGCAAGCAACGCCAATACGCGGCCACCAAGTTCATCCTTTACACCGCCACAGCGTCCCTGCTGATCCTGCTAAGTGGCCTGGCCCTGGCCCTCTCTGGCGACACCTTCACCTTCAACCTCTCAGAGCTCTCCACCCGCTCCCCCGGCGGCACCTTCGGCCTGCTCTGCTATCTGGGCTTCCTGATTGGCTTCGGCGTGAAATTGCCGATGTTCCCGCTGCATACCTGGCTGCCCGATGCCCACGGCGAAGCCAACGCGCCGGTGTCGATGCTGCTGGCGGGAGTGCTGCTGAAGATGGGCGGCTATGCCCTGCTGCGCTTCAACGTGCAGATGCTGCCGGAGATCCACCTGCAGCTGGCGCCGGCCCTGATCGTGCTGGGCATCGTCAACATCATCTACGGCGCGCTGAACGCCTTTGCTCAAGACAACGTCAAGCGACGCATCGCCTGCAGCTCGGTGAGCCACATGGGCTTCGTGCTGGTGGGCATCGGCGCGATCGATGCCCTCGGTCTGAGTGGCGCCATGCTGCAGATGATCAGCCATGGCCTGATCGCCGCCGCCATGTTCTTCGTGACTGGGGTCTTCTACGAGCGCACCGAAACCCTCTCGATCCCCAACATGGGCGGCCTGGCCAAAGCCCTGCCGATCACCTTCGCCTTCTTCCTGGCCAGCTCCCTGGCCTCGCTCGCCCTGCCTGGCATGAGCGGCTTTGTCAGTGAGATCACGGTGTTTCTCGGGGTAACCGCCAACGACGGTTTCACCATCGGCTTCCGCGTGATCACGATCGTGCTGGCGGCCATCGGTTTGGTGCTGACGCCCGTTTACCTGCTCAGCCTCTGCCGCCGCGTGTTTTTTGGCCCCCGGATTCCGGCGCTGGCGGTGGTAGGCGACATGCGCCCGCGCGAACTGCTGATTGGTCTGACCCTGCTGGTGCCGACCCTGGCCATTGGCTTCTGGCCCCGGCTAGCGATCGATGTCTATGAGGCGTCCACCAATGCCCTGGCCGAGCAGCTCAGCTCCACCGCCCTGCTCGCCGTGGGCCGGTTGACCGCCCTGGGCTGAACCACGCCACCCCGCTCCGATCGGGTGAAATGGATGCATTTCCGATCGCACCCATGACCGTGAGCGCTTCGCTGCCCCTGTTGGCTGGCCAGGGTCTGCCCCAGTTTGAGGCAATCACACCGAAACAGGTGGAGCAGGACATCCCCACCCTGCTCGACGCCCTCAACAGTGAACTCACGGCGCTGGAAACGAAGCTGGAGCAGAAGCTGGTCGAGACCACTCCGCTCACCTGGGACGAGCTGATGGATCCCCTGCACCAGCTGGGCGAGCGCCTGCGCTGGAGCTGGGGGGTGGTGAGCCATCTCAATGGCGTCTGCAACACCCCTGAATTGCGCACGGCCCACCAGCAGCAGCAGGGTGCCGTGGTGCAATTCGGCAACCGCGCCGGGCAGTCACGGCCGATCTACCGCGCCCTCGAAGCCCTGCAACAAAACGCCGCCAACCTCGATGGCACCCAGTGCCGCATCCTCGAGGCCGAGCTGCGCGACATGCGCCTGCGCGGGGTCGGGCTGGAGGGAGCGGAGCAGGAGGCCTTCAATGCCGCCAGCGCCCGTCAGGCCGAGCTGGCCACCACCTTCAGCAACCACGTGCTCGATGCCACCAATGGCTGGAGTCTCACCCTCACCAGCGAGGCCGACCTCGCGGGCTTGCCGGCGAGTTTGCGGGAGCTGCTGGCCCAGGCCGCCCGGGATGCCGGCGAGAGCGGCTGGCGGCTCGGGCTCGACATGCCCCGGGTGGGGCCGTTCCTGAAATACAGCCAGCGCCGCGACCTGCGCGAGCAGGTGTACCGCGCCCAAGTGAGCCGCGCCTCCACGGGCGAGCTCGACAACCATCCACTGATCGAGCAGATCCTGCAGCTGAAGCTGGAGCAGGCCCAGCGCCTGGGCTATGCCAACTGGGCCGAGGTGAGCCTCGCCTCGAAGATGGCCGGCTCAGTGGCCGAGGTGGAAGCGCTGCTCGACGACCTCCGCGCCGCCGCCTATCCCGCCGCCCAGCAGGAGCTGGAGGCCCTGGCCGCCTGCGCCGCCCGCCATGGCGCCGCCGAGGCCGCGGCCCTGAAACCCTGGGATGTGAGCTACTGGGCCGAGGTGTTGCGGCAAGAGAGCTTTGACCTCGACAGCGAAGCCCTGCGGCCCTGGTTCTCCCTGGACCAGGTTCTGCAGGGGCTGTTCGGCCTCTGCCAGCGCCTGTTCGCGATTCGCATCGTTGCCGCCGATGGCGAAGCGCCCGTGTGGCACAGCGATGTGCGCTATTTCCGCGTGCTCGATAGGGCCAGCGGCCAAGCCCTGGCTGGCTTCTACCTCGATCCCTTCAGCCGCCCCGGCAGCAAGCGCGGCGGTGCCTGGATGGATGAGTGCCTCGGTCGCTCCCGCAACCCTGCCGGCGAAGCGGTGCTGCCCGTGGCCTACCTGATCTGCAACCAGAGCCCGCCGGTGGGCGATACCCCCAGCCTGATGACCTTCGACGAGGTGGAAACCCTCTTCCACGAGTTTGGCCATGGGCTCCAGCACATGCTCACCACCGTGGAGCGGCCCCAGGCGGCCGGCATCAACAACGTGGAATGGGATGCGGTGGAGCTGCCGAGCCAGTTCATGGAGAACTGGTGCTACGACAGGGCGACCCTGATGGGCATGGCCCGCCATTGGCAAACCGGTGAACCCCTGCCGGAATCGGACTATCAGAAGCTGCTGGCCGCCCGCACCTTCATGGGCGGCAGCGCCACCCTGCGGCAGGTGCACCTTGCCCTCACCGACCTGCGCCTGCACAGCCAGTGGACGCCCAACTGCGGCCAGAGCCCGGAGCAGCTGCGCCGCGAGCTGGCCCGCACCACCACAGTGCTCGAACCCATCCCCGAAGACGCCTTTCTCTGCGCCTTCAGCCACATTTTCGCCGGGGGCTATTCGGCCGGCTACTACTCCTACAAGTGGGCCGAGGTGCTCAGCGCCGACGCCTTCAGCGCCTTTGAAGAGGTGGGGCTCGAGCAGGAGGACGAGATCGTGGCCACTGGCCGCCGCTTCCGCGACACCGTGCTCAGCCTGGGCGGCAGCCGCTCTCCAGCGGAGGTGTTCGAGGCCTTCCGCGGCCGCCAACCCAGCAGTGAAGCCCTGATCCGCCATTCCGGGCTGGTGGCCGCCTGATGGCTGCTGCCGCCCCGGAGCTGGTGTGGATCGCCGAGGCCTTTGCCCTGCCCGGCACAGTCACCGCGATCAGCCCCCTGGGCAACGGCAACGTCAACGACACGTACCGGGTGGACACCACTAGCGGTGATCGCTTTGTGCTGCAACGCCTGAACACCCAGGTGTTCCCCCAGCCCCAACTGGTGATGCGCAACCTCCAGGTGCTCAGCGACCACGCCCAGCAGCGGCTGGTGGCGGGCCAGCGCTGGGAGGTGCCCCAGGTGATCCCCAACCGCCACACGGGGGAGCCCTGGGTAGAGAACGGAGACCAGTTCTGGCGGCTGCTCAGCTTCGTCAACAACGCGATCACGGTGGATGCCATCACCACTGCGGAGCAGGCCGGCCAGGTGGGGCGGGGTCTGGGGCTGTTCCACAGCCTGATCAGCGATCTGCCCGCCGAGCAGCTGGCCGACACCCTGCCCGGGTTCCACATCACGCCCGGCTATCTGGCCGCCTACGACCAGACCCTGCAGTCCACCTCACTCCAGCTCTGCGATCGGAGCCAGTGGTGTTGCGCCTTTGTCGAGCAGCGCCGCACCCTTGCCCCACTGCTGGAGCAAGCAAAAGCGGCGGGGCGCCTGCAGCTGCGGCCCATCCATGGCGATCCCAAGGTGAACAACGTCATGCTCTGCGCCAGCACGGGGATCGCCGTGAGCCTGGTGGATCTCGACACCGTGAAGCCAGGACTCGTGCACTACGACATCGGTGACTGCCTGCGCTCCGCCTGCAATCGCCTCGGAGAGGAGGCCGGCGACGGCGAAGGGGTCTGCTTCGACCTGGAGCTCTGCCAGGCCGTGCTTGAGGGCTACCTGGGGGCGGCCCGCGCCAGCCTCAGCGCTGACGACCTCGACCACATCTTCGATGCAGCCCGGCTGATCAGCTTCGAGCTCGGCTTGCGTTTCTTTGGTGACCACCTGGCGGGCAATGCCTACTTCCGCACCAGCAGGCCGGGCCACAACCTCGATCGCGCCCGGGTGCAGTTCAGGCTGACCGAGAGCATCGAAGCCCAGGAAGCTGAGATCCGCGCCATCGTCGACGCCCAGCGATGACGAGCATTCCCTTCCGGCTGATCCCCTTTGCCGGCGACTGCGAAGCCAGCGATCGAGGCGGTCTCAGCCTCACGATCAGCGGCCACATCAGCTTCACCGAAGGCAGCCTCGAGGTTGCCTACCAACTGCAGGGTGATCTGGCCCAGCTGAGCCTTCCCTCTCCGGCCAGCGCGCCGGAACGGCGCGATCTGCTCTGGCAGACCACCTGCCTGGAGCTGTTCCTGGCCCGCCGGGGAGCCAAGGGCTACTGGGAATTCAACCTGTCCCCTGCCGGCCACTGGAATGTGTACCGCCTCGAGGGATACAGGGAAGGATTGACGCCCGAACCGGCCTATCAGCAGCTGCCCTTCCAAGTGGAACAGCCTGGGCAAGCCTTCACGAGGCAGCAACTGACCTTGACGCTGCGCTGCCCGCTGCCCCCCGATATGCAAGGACAACGCGTTGAAAGAGCGTGTGAAACAGGTTGTGAAACAACTGGTGAATCAGCTTTTGAAACAGCTTTTGAAACAGTGGCCACCGCAGCTGGGCGCCCAGGGCTGGAGGTTGGCATCGCGGCCGTGATCCAAGGCAGCGATGGAGCCCTGAGCTACTGGGCCCTGCACCATCCAGCCGCCGAGGCCGATTTCCACCATCGCGGTGGATTCACAATTCAGGTGCCATAAGCCAGCGTCGCCGGCGCTGCACCGCCACCACGCCGCCAAAACCCGGCACTGGAGCGTGGCATTTGCGCAGCTCCAGGCAGATCGGCACCGGCCCATAGAGCTGCTCGGCCAGATCCAGAATCCGCTCGCTGTAGTGCTCGAGGGTCTGGCAGCAGATCGCTCGGGCCTGGCGCTGCAGGGCCGTGATCAGCTGGCTGTAGTCGAGGGTGTCGCCCAGGGCATCGCTGCGGCCGGCCCTGGCCAGATCCACGGCCAGCTCCAGATCCAGCTCAAACCATTGGCCCTCGGCGCGCTCCACATCCAGCACCCCCACGTGGGCCCAGAGGCGCAATCCGCGCACCCAGATGCGATCGCCGCCAACCGCGCCGCTCACAACGGCAGGCTGCGATGGCTGAACTGGCGCGCGCCACTGGCGTAGTCGGCGGCGATGTGGCCCTCGCCACGCAGGCGGTAGCGGTAGGTGACCAGACCCTCCAGACCCACCGGCCCCCGGGGAGGCAGGGTCTGGGTGGAGATGCCGACCTCGGCGCCGAAGCCGTAGCGGAAGCCATCGGCAAAGCGGGTGGAGCAATTCAGGTACACCCCGGCGCTGTTGACCGCGGCCAGGAAGCGATCGGCCGTGGCGGCATCCCGGGTGCAGATGGCATCGGTGTGGCGCGAGCCATAGCGGGCGATGTGATCGAGGGCGGCATCGAGATCAGCCACCACCTTCACGCTCAGGATCAGATCTGAATACTCGGTGCTCCAGTCGTCGTCGCTGGCGGCATGGCTCACCCCCAGCGCCATGGCGGCGGCATCGCCGCGCAAGTCCACGCCGGCGGCGCCAAAGGCCGCCACAGCCCTGGGCAGGAAGGTCGGGGCGATCGCCGCATCCACCAGCAGGGTTTCGATCGCGTTGCAGGCGGCGGGGTACTGGGTTTTGGAATCCAGCGCCACCTTCAGGGCCAGATCCGGGTCGGCAGCCCGATCCACAAACAAGTGGCAGATCCCATCGGCATGGCCGAGCACCGGAATGCGGGTGTTGTCCTGGATGAAGCGCACCAGGGAGTTGGACCCCCGCGGAATGATCAGATCCACCAGCCCATCGAGCTTGAGCAGGCCCAAGCTCTCCTCCCGGCTGGTGAGCAGCTCCAGGGCATCGGGGGCCACGGCGCTGGTGGCCAGACCCTGGCGCAGCGCCGTGAGGATGGCAGCGCAGCTGTGGCTGGCTTCCCGCCCTCCCTTGAGCAGAGCCCCGTTGCCGGAGCGGATCGCCAGGGAGGCGATCTGCATCACGGCATCGGGCCGGGCTTCAAAGATCACCCCCAGCACCCCCAGCGGCACCGTCATCCGCTCCAGCACCAGGCCGGCATCGAGCTCGGTGTGCAGCTGGCGCTGCCCGAGCGGATCGGCCAGCTCGGCCACCTGGCGCACGCCGGCGATGGCGCCATCGAGCTTGGCGCCATCGAGCTTGAGCCGGGCCACCAGGGCCGGCGCCAGATCCTCGGCGGCAGCGGCGCTGAGATCGGCCTGGTTGGCGGCCAGAATGGCGTCGCGGCTGCGCTCCAGGGCAGCCGCCATCGCCAGCACGGCTTGCCGCCGCTGATCATCGCTGAGCTGGCCAAGGGCCATGGCACAGCGGCGCACCTGGGCCGCCCGGGCGAGGAGGTCTGGGGAGGGGTCGGGGATCATGTCCCCCATCATCCCAAGCCAGGCCCCAGCCGCTCGAGGGCCAGCCGTGCGGCGCCAAGCCGGCCGGCGCCATTGCCCAGGCTGCAACGCCGGATCGTCAGCCCCTCCCGGCTCACCGCCTGCACCCGCTGTTCCACCTCGCTCCACACCGCCGGCAGGAAGTGGGCACTGGCACCACTGAGGCCGCCACCGATCAGCACCAGCTCCGGCGTGAACACATACAGCAGCGAGCTCACCCCGATGCCCAACAGGCGGCCATAGGCCAGCCACACCGCCAGCGCTTCGGCATCACCGGCATCGGCGCGCCGGCAGAGCTCGGCCGGATCGAAGGCGGACAGGCGATCGAAGCCACGGCGGCTGCAGAAGGATTCCAGGGAGCCGCGGTTGCCGCTGTTGCAGGCGGGGCCGTCGGGATCGATGCCGATCAGGCCGGGCTCCGCCGCCGCTCCCCGATGGCCGGTGAACAGCTGGCCATCCAGCAGCACCGCTCCGCCCACCCCGGTGCCCAAGGTGAGCAACACCACATCGCGCGCCTCGCGGGCCGCCCCCAGCCAGTGTTCACCGATCAGGGCACAGTTGGCGTCGTTGGCCAGGGTGACGCGGCGCTCCAGCAGGGGTTCGAGCCAATCGGCCAAGGGCACATCCCGCCAGCCCGGCAGGTTGATGGCGATGCGCGCCACCCGGCCGGACGCATTGCTGGGTCCGGGATGGCCCACACCCACCCGATCGGCCAGGCGGTCGGGATCGAGGCGCTGCACCGCCTCCACGATCGCCGTGGTCACGGCCCCGGGCAGCGCCGGCTGGGGGGTCGGCACCTGCAGCTCGGCCAGCAGCGCGCCGGCTTCGCTGAAGCGCCCGAGCTTGATGGCGCTGCCGCCGAGATCCACGCCGATCAGCTGGTTCATCAGAAGCGGAAGAACAGCTGCAATTGGGTCTGCCAGGCACCCTGGGCGTCAATCGAGCCCTGCAGGTTGAGCAGCTCGGAAGCCTTGAGATTGAGGTTCAGCTGGGGGGGCACGTCGGAGCGGTTGGGGGCGGCCAGCACCGATGCATTGAAGCGTTCCGAGATGTCGAGGCCGATCTCCGCCCCCAGCACCAGCTGGGGAGGCACCCGGCCCGAGCGGCGTTCCGCACCACTGCTCACCGCCTGATTCACGTAGGTGGGGTAGAGCGCAAAGCTCAGCCGCTGGCCAAAGGCATCGCTGAGGCTGCCCAACAACGGCGACAGCAGGGTCTGGCCCAGGGCCGTGGCCAGCACGGTGCCGCCGGCGGATCCGGCCAGGCCGGCGAGGGTGTTGCCACCGATCAGCGCCAGCAGACGATCCTCCGACAGGGGTGGCGAGCTGCGCAGCACCAGGTTCTCGGCCAGGCGATCGGCCGGACCACTCACACTCAGGTACACCCGCACCAGGTTGAGCTGGTTGAGGGAGTTGATGGCGCCGGCAGCCTGGTAGTCCTGCAGCGACAGGCTCCCGGCCGGTCCAATGCCACTGGTGGTCGGCAAGCTGTCGGACACCCGGGTGCCAAGCGCGATATCGAGGTAGGGAATCAGCCCCATCGAGGGCGTGAACACCGCCACGTTGGGGGCATCGGGATCGAGGCCGAAGGTGGTGGTGAAGAGATTGAGGCGACCGCGCAGCAGCCGCACCACCCCCTGCAGCTGCAGGCTGGGATCGAGACGGCCATTGACCCGCAACATCCCGCTGGTGCCAAAGCTGGCCAGGTTGGGGATGCCCACGTTCAGATCCGGGCCGAGGCTCAGCCGCAGATCGTTAAAGCCCACAAACTGCACGTTGGGCACCGAAGCGCGCAGCGCCTCGCTGGCATCGCTCTCCACATCTGGACCCAGCAACAGCAGGGGCTGCTGAAAATCCCAGGGCGTTTCAAGCAGCTGGGCGGGGCTGGCCACCGTGACCGCAGGGCTTCCCTCACTGGCCAGCCGCGCCGGCTGCACATTGATGCTGCCGCGGGCGATGCTCACGGCCCCGCCGATATCAAGGGCTGCGAGGGCCCCGCCGATACGGAGCTGGCCGTCGGCGACGGCCTTGATCCGCGGCAGAGCAAAGGGCACCTCCTTGAGGTCCACCACCAGGGCGGCCTCCTGCCCCTCCGAATTGCGGGCAGGATTGAGCAGGCCGAGGCTTCCCTGCCCCCGCACCGAACCCTTCTCCCCCACCGTGGCGCTGAACTCCTGGAGCAGCAGCTGCTCGAAGTCGAACAGCACGGTGGCCTCGACGTCGCGCATCGGCTGACCGATGAATTGCAGCTGGCCCTCGCGGAAGCGCAAAAAGCCGTTGGCAATCGGCTGGGCGACACTGCCGCGCACCAACAGCTGCAGGTCGCCGCTGCCCTGGTTCCACTCCAGGGCGGGCTGGGCCAGACCCGCCAGGAAGCGCAAACCATCGTCGCGGCTGGCCAGGCGCAACTCCACCCCCTGCTGCTGCGGGTCGAGGGGCACCACCCCAGCGAGATCAACACTGTTGGAGGCTCCGGCCGCCCGCAGGGAGAGATCGAGCAGCAGCTTGGCTCCCTGGAGCTGGATCAGGCCCCGCTCCAGCACCAGAGCGGTCTCCTGCAAGCGGGCATCGGCCAGGCTGAGGTTGAGGGTGAGTTCGGGATCGGGGCCGCCCAGCCGGTAGCGCCCCCCGACAGACACACTGCCGCGCAGGCTGGCCGGCACGGGGGTGAGCAGGGCCAGCAACTCCAGCGGCAGATTCGCCAGGTTGAAATCGCCGGCACCACGGCGCAGGGGGCCCTGGAAGCGCACCAACACGGGCACCTGGGTCAGCGCCTGGTCCTGATCCACCCCGGCCCGCCAGAGATGGGCCTGGGCTTCGAGGTCGGCGCGGGCCTCCAGCAGGGTGGGGCCACCCAGGCGCAGGTCGGCATCGAAGCGACCCTCAACCTGCTCGAGACGCTCCTGGGGCGACTGGCGGCTGGTGCGTTCGGCCCCGGCCAGGGCCAGCCGGGAGCGGGCGGCTGCGAGGGCCCGCAGCTGACCATCCACGCTGCCACCAAAGGTGTCGAACAGCAGGCTGCCAATGTCGCTGGCGCGGCCGATGATCGCCGCCCCCTCACCGCGCCATTGGGGCCAGGCTCGCACCAGCTGCCGCAGAAACAGCGCCGACAGGCCCCGCCCCTCCAGACGGGCCCGGAACGCGCCTTGCCACAGACCGCTCCAATCGATGGCCAGGGTTCCGCCGGCCAACGGAGCCAGGCTTGCCTGAGCCTGATAGCGCCGGTTGGCATAGCGGAAGCTGACCTGGGCCGACTGCCCCCAGACACCGAGAAAGATCGGGCGCTCCAGCTGGGCCGTGCCGTTGAACGCCAAGGGCTGGAGCTCCAGCACACCCTGGCCGCTGAGGAGGCCCTGCAGCGGCTGGCGGCGTCCCTGCGGCCCCAGGGCCAACTGCAGGCCATCGAGGGGCAGGCGGCTCGCCTGCCAGCGGTAGCCCTGGGGCCGGCCACTGAGTTGCAGCACCCCACCGCCGCGGTCGAGGCGGATCTGGCGCGGCACCCAGCGGTTGTCCAGACGGCCCTCCAGCAATCCGATCGGAGCGGGGGCCAGGGCCTCCATCCGCAGGCGGCCCCCGCCAGACGGATCGCCAAACCATTGGCCCTGCCAGGTTTCCCGCAGGCTGATCGGCCCGGCCCCAGGTTGGTCGATCCACAGGTCAACGTCGGGGGTGAGCGCCCGCAGGGGGCCGCGCACCCGGCCCGAGGCCTGCAGCACCCCCTGCAGCCGGGCCCCCACCAGCAGATTGAGACGCGACAAGGGGTAGCGCTGCAACTCCAGGCTGAGGTCCAGCAGCCCTGGCACCAGGCCCTGGCCGGCCCGCAGCGCCAGGGGCAGGGCGCCGCGGGCCGTGAGGTGGGGGCTGGTGAAACGTTGCAGCACCAGCCGCTGGTCGCGCCAATCGAGAACGGCCTCCCAACGCCCCAACAAGGGGTTGCTGGCTTGGCCCAGCACCGCTTGGAGCTGGGGGGATCGCCAAGGCCCCCGGGCCGCGAGGCTGCCGCTCACCACTTGGTCGAGCACCCAGGGGGGGCTGCCGGGTTGCAGGGGGATGTCCCGTGGACGCAAACGCCATTGCCCGGTCAGATCCAGGCGCTGGCCCAAGCGGCCACGGGCCCGCAGCCAGGACCCACCACGGCGCAGCTCCAGTTGGCGCAGCTGCAGCTGACCGCGCTCCCACAGGGCCGCCAGTTGCACGGTGCCATCCAGTGCCCGGGCTCCCGGTTGTGCCAAGCGCCAGCGTGAGCTGGCCAGCTCCAGCGCCTGGCCCCGGCAGCGCAGCGGCAGGGACGGCAACTCCAGGCGGCCGCGACCCTGGGCGGGGCGCCACTGCAACTGACGCAGCGTCAGGAGACCCCGGCAGGCCGGCCGGTCCCCATCCCAGGCCAATGCAACCGTGCCATGCACCTGGCCAGCAAGCTGGCCTGGCAGGGGCAACAGCGACTGCAGCGGGCGCAGCGGAAAGGCCTCACTGCGCAGCTGCCCCTGCCATTGGCGCGTCTGCCAATCTCCCTGGCCGTCCAAGGTCACCAGGCCATTGCCGTGCCCAGGCCGGAGCCGAGCGTTGACACGGAGCTGGTGGCGGTGGGTGACCAGCGCGAGGCGCCCAGACAAGCGGAAGGTCTGGCCCGGAGGGGTCAAGGTGACCAGGGCCGGATCGGCCAGCCGCAGCCGCAGGTCCAACCGGGGCGGTTGGGCTCCAGCAGCGAGGCGCCCCGGCACCCAGAACTGCCCTTTGGCATTGCGGCGGAGATCCGCGCGCACCCCAGCCAACGTGACGTGCAGGACAGGCAGCCGCTGCCGCAGGCTGGCCAGCGGATCCACGCTGACCGCCAAGGAGCCAACGGCCAGGCTGGAGGCGTCGCTCGGCCCCGGCCCGACCCGACTGGGACCCAAGCGCAGGCCACCCCAGCCCAGGCCCTGATACGGCCCGAGGTCAACCGGATGGCCGAGCAGTTGGGTCAACGGCCGCTCCAGTCGGGGCTTCCAGTGCCCGTAGAGGCGGCGCAGGGCCAGGTCGCCGCCCCACACCACCAATGCGCCACCACCGCCCAGCAGCACCAAGGCGGCCAGCACCCGAGCCCGATCGGAGCGGGGCGACCGGATTGGAGGTGGAGCGGTCGGACCGGGCTCCTGCTCTGGCAACACCGCCATCCCCGTGGGCTGCCACTGCCAGCGTCCGGCGCAATATAAAGGCCCTGACCCAACCTTCCAGCCCCATGGCCGCGGATCCGATCCTGTTCACAGCGGGCCAATGGCTGGGGGCCGCCAGCGGCGTGCTGGCCCTGGCCACGGTGGTGGGGTACCTGAGCCGTTGGGGGATTCGCTTCCGCCTGGTCGGAGTCACCAGCTTCACGGCCCTGCTGGCGTTGTCCTGCCTGGCCTTTGCGGTGAGCTACACGCCGCGGGTGCAGCTGGAGGGGGCGGTGAGCGTGCCGGTGGTGTTTGACAACGGCAGTGATCTGGTGATCGCAGCGGCCCCGGCCGACCTTCCCCCGGAGGCGGAAGCCCCCACCGTGCAGCAAGTGGCCCAGAACCTGCGCGGCAGTGGCCGCAGCAGCGCCGATGGACGCGTGCACGTGCGCCTGCGGCGGATTGAGACGGTGGCGCCAGGACTGAGCAAGCCGGTGGTGCTGGCTGAGGCCACCCGCAGCCTGGATGGCGGCACGGTTGAGCTGCTCCCCTGACCATGTGGCAGCTTCCAGCCCATTTCCAGCGGGAGCAGCTCCAGCTGGAGGCCGCTGGGATCGTGAGCTGGGAGCAACTGGCCGTCCTGCTGGATGCCGATCTGCGGCGCCTGGGCCGACGCGGCGGAGCCAGTGAAGCGCGCTTGACCAAGCTGCGGGGACAGGCCCGGCTGGTGGTGGAGGTGGGCTTGGAGCCGCCCGAGGCCGCCCTGCTGCTCTACGCGGGCATCGCCAACCGGGCCGGGCTGGCGGCGGCAGATCCACACAGGTTGCTGGTGCAGATGGGTCGGCTGCAACGCAGCCTGACCGGCATGGCAGCCCCAATGCTTGATCTGACCACCCTGCAGAGCTGGATCCAGCGGGCCCGACGCCGCCCGACAAACTGATCCAGGCAACTCGCCACCCGTTGCGCCAGGTCGCTGAAATAGAGGGATTCGGGGTCTCTGCCACGGTGACCACCCGCCATTTCCTTCAAATCAGGCTTCGCCAAAGGCTTCCATTGAGGCTGGCTTCATTGCTGTTGGGCCTGCTTGCCGGTCTGGTTGCGGTGCCAAGCGCCGCCCAAGCCCAATCGGCCCTGCTGGAATCGGTCAAGCAAAACCCTGCCCGAGCCAAGGCTCTCTGCGCCCAGCTGCGCAGCTTCAATGCCCAGGGGCTATTGGCCACGTCGCCCACTGCCATCACCGAGATCGCCCGCCAGGAAAACCTCAGCCCGATGGATGCCGAGGTGTTCAGCACCTACGTGATCGGGCTCTACTGCCCAGACGTGCGCTGAATGCGCTGGCGGGACGTCGAGATGGCCTGCCGGGACGGCGTCCGGCTCGTCAGCCGCCTCTGGCATCCGGAAGGAGAGGGGCCCTGGCCGGTGCTGTTGATGCGCCAGCCCTACGGCCGGGCGATCGCCTCCACCGTCACCTACGCCCATCCCAGCTGGTATGCCGCCCACGGCTTTCTGGTGGTGGTGCAGGACGTGCGGGGTCGGGGCGCATCCCAGGGGGAGTTTCTTGGTTTTGAACAGGAGGCGGCCGATGGTGCCGACACCGTCCGCTGGGCTCGCCAACTCGAGGGCAGCAACGGCCGGTTGGGCAGTTACGGCTTCTCCTATCAGGGGCTGACCCAGCTGCTCAGCGACGACCCCACCGCGATCCCCGACTGCCTGGCCCCGGCCATGACCGGCCTGGATGAGCAGCGCGACTGGGCCAGCGAAGGCGGCGCCCACTGGTGGGCCCTGGGGCTGGGCTGGGGCTTGCAACTGGCGGCTCAGCGCTGCCAGAGGCAGGGCGACTGGGCCGGATGGCAGGCCATCCGCTCAAGCCTGTCCAGCGACTCCTTCCTGCACGATGGGCTGGAACTGCTCGCCCGCCACGACCCCGAGGGGATGGCGTACCGCTGGCTGCAGCAACCCGCCGAAGCCGAATCGGCAGCGGTGACGCATCAGCCCCCCGCCGCCCTGCTCGGCCGGCCCATGCTCCTGATCGGCGGCTGGCACGACCCCCATCTGCGCGGAATCCTGGAGCTCTGGCACCGCTGCCGCGCGGCCGGCAGCACGCCTTGGCTGCGGATTGGCGCCTGGACCCACCTGGATTGGGAGGGCGGAATCGACCAGCTCCAGGTGGCGTTTTTTCAGCAGCACCTGCAACACCCGAGCGCCGCAGCGGAGCTCGGGGCGCCGGTGCTGCTGCAGGACAGCCGCAGCCGCCAGTGGCAGGAGCCCTCCGCCCCGGTCGAGCATCTCAGCTGGGGCCTGCGCAGCAACGGGCTGGCCGCCATTAACCCTGAAGAGGGCGAGCTGGTGCTGGAGCAATCCGGCAGCGGCAGCGTGACCGTGGTGCACGACCCCTGGCGGCCCGTTCCCGGTCGCGGTGGCCACTTGGGGCTCGACGCCGGGCCCTGTGAGCGCAGCGACCTTGACCGCCGCGGCGATGTGGCCTGCTTTACCAGCGCCCCCCTAGCCCAGCCGCTCAACCTGGAAGGACGGCCCCAGCTGCAGCTCCGCGTGGAAGCCGACCAACCCAGCTTTGATCTCTGCGCCGCTTTGTCCGTACTGGAGCACGACGGCAGCAGCGTGCACCAGCTCTGCACCGGTGTTGGCCGGTTTCGGCAGCAAGCGGGCAACACCGGCGCGCTTCAGCTGGCGTTGCAGCCGCTGGGTGCCCGCCTGGAGAGGGGGCAACGGCTGCGACTCTCGCTGGCGGGCTCAGCCTGGCCCCAGATCGCCGTGAACCCCGGCGATGGCAGCCTGCCGCAAGGGCCAAGTGGCCCCCAACATCGGGTGATCAGCCTGGAGCTGGATCTGGCAGGGGCCCAATTGCGGCTGCTGCCTCTGCTGGACGCAGAAGTTGGGGCAAACTGAGCCCAACCTTGAGCCGCTCCGATGCTGATGCGCCGCCTGCGCTCCGCCACCCAACCCGTTGCCCTGGGCCTGCTGGCCCTCGCCACCGGCCTCGGCATCGGCCTGTCCGTGATGCCCGGAACACCGGGGTCTGCAGCGCGTGCTCAGGCGCAGGCTCAACCCCGGAGCAGCAGCGCAACCGTCCCAGCCCTCAGCGTCGAGCAGGCCCGAGCTGCCGCCAACCGCATCCTTGAAGCGGTGAGGAGCGGTGACGCCAACCTGCGCTACAGCCAGTTCTCCGACGAGCTGAAGGCGGTGAGCAGCCCATCGATGGTGGCCGCCACCATGCGCACCCAACCCAAATTGCGGCGCTGGACGCTGCTGAGCGTGCGCAGCGGCCTGCGCAGCACCACGGTGGAAGCCAGCCTGATCACCAGCAAGGGCCAACAGGATCTCTTCATGGTGCTCAACGATGCGGGCAAGCTCAGCGGCTACCACCTCGACCTCACCGAAGAAGCCCCCAGCCTGGTGGCCCGGAACTTCGTCACCGCCCTCAGCCAGGGGCACTTCATCACCGCCCGCAGCTTCCTGAGCCTGCCGATGCAGAACGAGATCCCCGTTGAGCGGCTGCAGCTGCGCTGGCAGGAACTGGAGCGCGAGACCGGCTCCTTCGTGCGCATCCTCAAGGCCGTGGAAGCCGACAGCAGCAGCGACCAACGGCTCGTGTTGGTGAACACCGAATTCAACCGACTGACCGATTCCCTGTTTGTGATCCTCAACAGCAACAACGAGATCATCAACGTCGATTTCCCCAACGACCCAATCGCCCCAAAGCCGGTTCGCTAGAGGGAAAGGCGCCTAAGCTCGCGGCGAGAACGCCGTTGGTCCATGTCCTTGCTCAGCCTTGACTGGATGGTGCAGGATGCCGAGCGGCTGGCCGAATGCCGCCACGACCATCCCTTCGCCGTGCTGGGCCCCCAGCCCTTGGACAGCGGTGGCTGGGTGGTGCGCATCTGGATGCCAGAAGCTGAGCGCGTTGA